>CALAJG010000083.1 GCA_937923375.1 uncultured Leucothrix sp. | reverse complement strand
ATGAATGAGTCTATCGAAGACGCCGCCCGAGATTTAGGTGCCAAGCCGTTTCGAGTACTTACCGACATTACTTTACCCATATTAGCGCCGGGTATGTTGGCCGGTTGGTTGCTGGCTTTTACCCTATCGTTAGATGATTTGGTTATCGCGAGTTTTGTCACCGGCCCCGGTTCTAATACCTTACCGATACTTATTTATTCTCGAATTAAGCTTGGGCTTCGACCCGATATCAATGCGCTTGCCACCATCATTATTATGACCATTTCAATTGGTGTTATGTTGGCGGCGTGGATAATGTGGCGACAGGAAAAACAGCAGATTAAAGATCGTCAGATGATAAAAGCTGATGAGATAAAAATAGATAACCATTAGTGAAGTAATAGCCAACCAAAGAGGTGATCAATGCCAAGGGACCCGCGCTACGATATTTTATTTGAGCCTGTAAAGATCGGCCCCAAGATTGCCCGCAACCGTTTTTATCAAGTGCCGCACTGTAACGGCATGGGGCATCAGCATCCTTCAAGCCTTGCGGCAATGCGCGGGGTTAAAGCGGAAGGTGGTTGGGCGGTCGTTTCAACGGAAGAGGTTGAGCTTCACTACAGCTCCGATTTATCACCCTTCAATGAAGGCCGTTTGTGGGATGATGCGGACATTCCTTACCATAGTCGCGTAGTCGAAAAGATTCATGAACACGGTTCGCTAGCCGCCATTGAGCTGGTTTATAGCTCATTTCACAGTATCAATAATTACAGCCGTGAAGCACCGCTAAGCGCTATCTGCCGCCCCAATGATTCGTATGATCCGACCTACAGTCACGCCATGAACAAGGCGGATATTAAAGCGTTTCGACAGTGGCACCGCGACGCCGCATTACGTGCGAAACGTTGCGGTTATGATCTGATCTATGTTTACTGCGGACACAACCTGACGCTGCAATCGCACTTTCTGTCACGGCGCTATAATGATCGCACAGATGAGTACGGCGGTAGCTTAGAAAATAGGGTGCGGCTACTAAGGGAAACGCTTCAAGATACACTAGAAGCCGTTGGAGACACCTGTGCTGTACCCATTCGTTTTGCGGTCGATGAGCTGTTGGGCAGTGAAGGTTTGTCGTGTGAAAACGAAGCCAGAGACGTGGTTGAAATGCTGGCTGAAATGCCTGACCTATGGGATGTAAATATCGCTGATTGGGATAATGATTCCCAAACGTCCCGTTTTGCTGAGTCCGGCTACCAAGAGCCGTTTATATCCTTCGTTAAAAAAATCACCTCAAAGCCAGTGGTCGGTGTAGGTCGATATACTTCGCCTGATGCCATGGTAAAGCTGATAAAAAGCGGTGTGATGGATATGATTGGTGCGGCGCGTCCTTCAATTGCAGATCCATTCTTACCGAAAAAGATTGAAGAAGGTCGGGTTGAGGATATACGTGAGTGTATCGGCTGCAATATGTGCGTGGTCGGAGATCATCAAGCGGTGCCGATGCGCTGCACGCAAAATCCAACCATGGGCGAAGAGTGGCGCCGTGATTGGCACCCAGAGAAGATTGCCAAAAAGACCTCCGATTCACGGATTCTGATTGTTGGCGCAGGCCCGACCGGCATGGAGGCGGCTATGGCTTTAGGTCAACGTGGCTATGAGGTGATGCTGGCGGAAGCGACTAAAGAACTAGGTGGTCGGGTGCGGCATGAGTCCCGCTTACCCAGCTTGATACAGTGGGGCAGAGTGCGCGATTACCGTGAATATCAGATTCGCCAATTGTCCAATGTTGAGATATATCTTGATAACCAGCTGGCTGCGGATGATATCTTAACCTTAGATGCCAACCATGTAGCGATTGCCACGGGGTCGCCATGGCGGCGGGATGGTCGGGGGCGTGAGCACCATCACGATATTCCTGGTTTAGACAGCAATGCTATATACACCCCGGATGATATTATGCAGGGGGCCACGCTAACTGGTGATGTGCTTGTTTATGACGATGAGCATTACTACATGGGAGGCGTATTGGCAGAAAAGCTCTGTCAGGACGGCGCGAATGTTACGCTAGTCACACCCGCCACGGATGTCTCTACCTTCACTCATAATTCTTTAGAGCAGCACCGCATCCAAAAGCAACTGATTGAAATGGGCGTCACGATAATTACCACACACAGTATCGCTTCAGTTGCAGCGGACAGCGTGACGCTCGCTTGTACTTATACTTCGCGTGAGCAGCAGATAGCGGCGCAGTCAGTCGTTCTGGTGACTGCCATGCTTCCTGAAACGGCGGTGTTTGATGCGCTACAAAGTCATTCTGAGCAGTGGGCAGATGCGGGAATAAAAACGGTCGATTGCATCGGTGATGCTTACGCGCCGGGAACCATAGCTGCAGCGGTGTGGAGCGGTCACCGTTATGCACGTGAAATGGACACGGAAAACGTGACTGGTGTACCGTTTAAGCGTGAGTTAATCAGGCTCTCATCCAACTAATTGCTGTGCACATCGTCAGCGGAGAAAGATCATGAATAAACCGACAAGCTCTCAAACCGAAGCGTTAAGAGATAAAGATAAGAATCATTTTCTGC
>CALAJG010000082.1 GCA_937923375.1 uncultured Leucothrix sp. | reverse complement strand
AACAAAGATGCGTTAAAAGCACTGTTGCTGAAGAAACGCGATATCGACGCTTCGATTGAAACTGCAGAAATGGCTTGGATGGAAGCATCCGAAGAATATGAGCAAGCGATGTGTTAAGATTTTGTCATTGAGCGGCTTTGTATTGCAGTTATAATAAAGCGGCTTATACTATACGTATTAAAAATTAGGAGATTGATTATGAGTTTTTTGGATGCCAGCACTGGCCAAATTGTTGCAAATGCGGCTGAGAGCGAGCGCGCGGCGTTTATCAAGCGCTGCTATCTACACCTAGGTGGTGCGATTGCTGCTTATGCTGTAGTGGTAACATTATTTCTTCAAACCGGAATTGCGAGCGCATTTATGGGGTTCCTTAGTGGAACACCTTGGATGTGGCTACTGGTAATGGGTGCCTACATGGGTATCTCTGTACTAGCTGATAACTGGGCGCGCTCAGGAGTTTCCCGTGAACGCCAATATATGGGCTTAGGCTTATACATTGTCGCTTTCGCCTTTATTTCGACACTGCCAATTTATCGCGCACTGATGATGGATGGTAGCATTCTGATGCACGCAGCATTGATCACTGCTGCATTGGTGGGTGGCCTTACGTTTACCGCGTTTTCGACTAAGATAAACTTCTCGTTTATGGGTCGTTTCTTGATGATCGGTGGTTTTGTTGCACTGGGTATTATTGTGGCGGCTATTTTGTTCGGTTTTTCACTAGGCCTTTGGTTCTCAGGTGCGATGATTCTGTTCGCCGCAGCTTCTGTACTCTACAGCACCTCTAACATTATTCATGAGTATCATACTGATCAGCATGTTGCTGCTTCATTATCGTTGTTCTCTAGTGTTGGTCTGTTGTTCTGGTACGTCATTCAGTTCCTGATGGCGTTTACTAGCGGTGACTAAATAGTTATCCAGAGCCTCGTGAAAGATTATTTAAACTTTTCTTTTAACATGATGTGTAGTTGGTTTAGTTTCACCGCTACTGTCAAAAGGTTCTAGACACACAAAAAATCCCGCAGCTGCGGGATTTTTTGTGTCTGATCAACTAATTATGAACTTGCTTGGAATTAAATCTCATACCCCCGTTCATTATGGTCAACCAGATCTAAACCCTGAGCTTCTTCATCATCCGAAACCCTAACGCCATTAGTAATCATGCCGACTACTTTAAAGATCAGGAATGTCGCGATGGCTGTATAAACAAAGGTAGAGATAATGCCGATGAGTTGAACGCCAACCTGCGCCCCCATACTTTCTATACCATCTGCAAAACCTTGGCCACTAAACAAACCAAGTTCAGTGGAAGCGAAAATACCTGCCAGGAATGTGCCTAAAATACCGCCTACGCCATGCACAGGAAACACATCTAAGGAGTCGTCAATCTTAAACTTTTGCTTAATCATCAGGGTTGCATTAAAGCACACAACACCTGCCAGAAAACCGATGATTAATGCACCCGCAGGTCCCACGAATCCTGATGCGGGTGTAATCGTACCCAGACCAGCAACCATGCCAGTAACTGTTCCTAGTGCGGTTGGTTTGCCGTACTTTTTCCATTCATAGCACATCCAGGTGATAGCGCCAGTTGCCGCTGAAATATGGGTCACCAGCATCGCCATCGCAGCGTCACCATTGGCAGCCAATGCTGAACCACCATTAAAACCAAACCAACCCACCCATAGCATACCCGCGCCTGTAATGGTCATAGTCATATTGTGAGGAGCTGTATTTCCACGGACGAAGCTTTTGCGTGGGCCGATCATGATGGCTGTTACAAGAGCGGCAACACCAGCGGTAATATGAACAACTGTTCCGCCAGCAAAGTCGAGCAATCCCATTTCTTGTAGCCAACCACCACCCCAAACCCAGTGTGTGATCGGCGCATAGACAAATGCTAGCCAAAGAATGGTGAAAAGGAGCACAGAAGAAAATTTGATGCGTTCCGCAAATGCGCCAATGATTAGTGCGGGTGTAATGACTGCGAACGTCATTTGGAATAAGGCAAACAACGATTCTGGGATATCGCCCACCACAGAACCTTCCGTGACGCCGTTGAACATCATTTTAGAAAAGTTGCCGACAAATGCACCCTCTCCACTAAACGCCAAACTGTAGCCGACGACGAGCCAAAAGACCGAGGCGATTCCAGCTATAGCAAAACACTGCATTAATATCGACAGCACATTGCGGCTTTTAACCAGACCACCATAAAACAGTGCAAGTCCCGGCAGGGTCATAAACAGAACAAGTGCTGTAGAAGTGAGAATCCAAGCGGTGTTAGCGCCATTAAGCAAGGGTTCTTCAGTTGCCAATGAAACAATAGGAAAGAGTGATAAAAAGAATATAGACAGAACTGTCTTGAGCATTGGTTTTATCCTTAATTTAAATGTGGGTTAGAGCGCGTCAGGTCCTGTTTCGCCCGTGCGAATACGAATAGTTTGTTCGATGCTAGTAATAAAGATCTTACCGTCACCGATTTTGCCTGTATTAGCCGCTTTTATAATCGCCTCAACAGCATCATCTAAACGTTCATCGTCTACAGCGGTTTCAATTTTCACTTTTGGCAGAAAATCGACAACATACTCTGCGCCCCGGTAAAGCTCGGTGTGACCTTTTTGTCGACCAAAGCCCTTTACCTCGGTAACGGTCAGTCCGTAAATACCAATTTCGGATAGAGACTCGCGGACATCATCAAGCTTGAATGGCTTGATAATCGCGGTGATTAGTTTCATGGGTAATCCTCATCGTTAAAGAAAAAAGCCTCTTTGCCTATGAATTCGAATAGGCAAGCGCGGCATTTTAACAGAGTTTTTACCGGAAAATGAGGAGCTTAAGGATTTAAATACATCACTGGAGCAAGATAGGCCTTTGATAAGGTTGGTGTATCTAGACCATCGATAAGGAGAGAGTCAGGGACTTTCTCAATGCTTATCAGCAAATAAAGATGTTCAGATGCCCGAGTCATTGCCATATGTAAGAGGTGGGTGTTCTCAGTTTGTAAACTATGCCGCTCACGGTCGCTGAGTTCAGTATTGCTTTCAGCATTAAAAATATTTTCCAGACCCGTGATAAATACCACTTTGCTCTGAAGGCCTGTGGCGCTTTCAATATCACAAAGCTTGATGGTGTTGTCCTCAATAATCATGCTACCTGTTAATGTGGTGGCACGAATACTGAGTGTCTGCCGGATTTCCTGAGCCAGAAAGCGCGTGGTTTGTTTATCTGCATTAATAATCAGAATGTCATTGGCTTCGTAGCCTTGCTGAATGAGCTGGTGAATTTCACTAAAAAGACGGTTTTGCTGGTCTTCCTTGGTTGGAAAGTGCAAAAGTTGCGGCTGATCTTCTGGTTTAATCGGATCAATATGGTTTATTGAGTGAAGTGGGTATTTTAGCTCTTCCATCGAACGGTGAAGGCGAAACTCATCGACGACTTTCGAAATGGCTGGGCTGCAGCGGTAGTTATTTAAAAGTCTAGTGGTACTGTTTCTTAAATCTATGCCTGTTTCTGCCCATTCTATACTACGATTATGGAAGCCTTGGTCAGGATCAGTAGCTATGAATAACTGGCCTTGAGGAGCGATTAATCTGGTAATGACTTTGAACCACACCGGTGCAAAATATTGCCCTTCGTCCACTAAAATATGTGTGTAGGATTCAACTGATTTGCCATCATCCAAGGCTTTCAGTAAAAAGCTGGCGGCTTCCCCCCAAAGGTAGCTATTACGGTCTTTAAGGTGAGTATCTATATCCACCATGGCTTGCCAAATGCGTTTGCGCACAGGGTTCGATAAGGCAAAACTACGGTGTGACCTAATGGTGCCAAGATAATCTGTTTCCGTTTCTATTTGCCGATCCTTTATAAAGTTGACTTCTCTGATTAAGCCATGACGACTGAGTTCTTCATGCTCAAAATGACGTTTGATCATGAGGTCGAACAGCTCAGTTTCCTGATCTTCATAAACGAATCGCCAGGTACCCCCGAGTAATTTTCTACACCATTCAAGAAATGGCAAACATTGCACCCGATCTGAATGCTTAGTTTCGAGAGCAATAGACTGCTTTAAGGAGTTACTTATTGATTTGTTATGACTTAAAACAAGTATGCGCGACTTGGGAAATTTTTCTAGTAGCAGAGCTGTTCGCTTGATTAACACTTCTGATTTACCGCTTCCAGCAACGCCTGTAACGACGTTGAGAGAGTATGGCGACGATAGCGGCTTAGATTTACTCAACAAGTTGTTTTTAAGGCTAATCTCTTGTTTTAAATCCAGCAACCTTAGTTTATTTGGTTGCCTCTCATCGAATGATTTATCGACTAAGAGTTCAGGGCAAAATCTGGCGAGAATAGATTGATTAACTTGCTCAGAAGCAACAATCCCAAAGCATCTTTCGAAGACTAGTTTCATTGCACCGTTTATTAGCACGCCACCAATTGCCAAAATCCCTAACGCTTTTAAATAGATGGTTTGTTTTGCGCTAAGATTGTCCTGAAGCAGCAATACGACTGGTAATAGTTGATGAGCATGGTTATGCAATGATGCTGGAAGCAGAGCATCTCGCTCTGCGAGGAGTTCTACGATCAAGGGATGTTTAGCAAGTTGCTTTTTATCTAACTTGATATCTGTGCTAATTGATTGATCTGGTAATGTGGCTAACAACAGAGATTGTTTGTTTTTCTTTACCCAATAACGCAATCCAGTTAACTCGGAGGTGCCAGATAGTTGTTGACGGCTGATGATGTCATCGTCCAGAGCTTGCAAACAAAAATGTAACTGCGGCCCTGGGTGACTGTAAGTCAATGAATCTTCTGGTATTATTCGGGCCATATTTTGGTACTTTCCTTGGCGGTATGAAACTCAAGTAATGTCATCATCAGGCAGTGTTTACTGAATAGAGCGTTGTATAAATTTTATCATAATATTCGTAACATGAAACACTGCTAATATTCTCTGCAGTGATTTTGATTCTTTAATCTGGAAATTTTTCGTTATGGCAACCTATGCTGTTGGTGACTTACAAGGCTGTTATAAATCGCTAAGGCGTTTGCTGAATAAAATCAGTTTTTCTCCAGATTGCGACAGGCTGTGGTTGGCAGGTGATTTAGTTAGTCGTGGTCATCGATCCCTTGAAGTGTTGCGCTATGTAAAAGACTTAGGTGATTCTGCGGTCTGTGTCCTAGGCAATCATGATATTAGTCTGATTGCTGCACACTATGGTGTGATCAAACCACATGAAAGCTTGAAGGCCGTGATGAAAGCTGATGATCGGGAAGAATTGATTGACTGGCTGCGCCATCGCCCGATGCTGCATTTTGATCATGAGTTGGGTTATTGCATGGCCCATGCAGGTATTTACCCTCACTGGAGCTGGTTGCAGGCTCAGCAATGTGCAAGTGAAGTTGAAGTTCCGCTCCGGGGGGCGACTGTCCAACGTTGGCTGGAGCAAGTGTATGGTGACGAGCCGACGCAATGGAACAACGACTTGCAGTCGTATGAGCGACATCGCTTTATCGTCAATGCTTTTACACGCATGCGTGGCTGTAATCCTGATGGTTCCTTAAACTTCACGATAAAAGGGACTTCTAAGGATCATCAGCAAAACGGTCTATACCCTTGGTTTCGATTGCCGACCCGCAGCTTATTACCTTATAAAGTGGTCTTCGGGCATTGGTCAGCGCTTGGCTATAGAAATGATAATCAGATTATTTCTTTGGATACAGGCTGTGTCTGGGGGCGAAAACTTACCGCAGTTTGCCTTGATGATGATATCATTCAACCAATTCAAGTTGCTTGCAAATAGGTTGTTGGTGTGAAAACAACAAGCGTCAGTGATGTGTTTGCCTGGTTACATAAAGGGAAACCTCCAATAAAAGATAATTCTTCAGAAGATATAGCTGATGCTGCTAGCGATGCCATTGGGAAAGCCGCACTGAACAAGTCTAATGTCACTGTGATATCTGCCAATGGTTCACAGAAAATTTATATACGCGATGTTGAGTACAATCTGCGGGTTTCTAAGCCAGCGCATGGTGTTGGGGTGGCTGAGCTGAAAAGATCTCTCGATCGTAATAGAGAAATGCTTGAGAAAAATCATCAAAAAATGATGGCGATCTACCGTCATTTTCGCACAAATACCGATCCGTTGGTGATTGAGCATGAGGGGGCGTATCGTACGGCCACTAAAAATGCCTTGGTTGCGCGCGCTAATATTGACGTATTAATTCCGCTGATTAATATCAAAGGTGGTGATGCGGAGTATGAGGGGGATGAAGAAGGCTTACCCATAGAGGAGCACATCGAGCAGCTAAGGTTTGATGCTGAGGATATGGTCGATTATGAGCTTGGGTTGAATGCGCAGAAAGACGATGGGACAGTTAATATCCAGTCGGTGTTTATTGCTGGGCTGATTGTAGTGTTGGTGGTTATGTTGTTGAAGGTTTTTTTGTAGGGCATCTCATCTGGAAGGAACAATCTTGTTTTAGAGTGATTCTTTCCCCCTCAACTTATTTTTAATTGCTCTTTTTCTATAAAAATCGTCGCGATAAAACTTTGCTCTTTCCGTGAGCTTGTTTTGCTCAGATGCCATACCCATCAGTGTTGCATATCGGTTGATTATAACTTCCATTGCCATATCATCAGCGTTAATTCGAGCAAAGTTCGCTAATCTCAACTCTAAATCTAAAGGGTGAAAGTCCATTCTATTGATGTCGATAATTTTAAATTGATAATAAGTTTTGCCGTTGTCATACAGTTTTTTTATCAGAATGTTTCCGTGCGAAAAGTCGTGATGAAGTATTTCTGCTTCATGTAACCGGTAGGTAAAGTCAGAAAAAGCCTTTAAAATCGGCACACGATCTTCTAGTGCCTTATTAGCCAGCACCTCTTTAATGGTATGGTCATAGTCGTAATGCATTGAAATATAGTAACTTTTACCGAGCAAAAAATTTTCGTTCTTTTCAATGTATGCAACTGGCTCAGGCGTTAGCTTAGCACCAATTTTTAGTGAATATTCGTAAGAGCGTTTGGCTTTGGATGCGCGGATATAGCGATAAGCTATTCGGTTGATAAGGTTTGGTACTTTAAAGGCTTTAACAACAAATTCCTGACTGTTAAAGTTTATTACTCGAATTTCATTGCGTTGGTCGTAAAGTACTCTTCTAGATTGCTGAAAATAGTGCTCTATATTTTCAATTAAGGCACTAGTGTGAAGATATTTTGGATTAATTTTATAGCGCATTAGTTTAGAGAGTCGGTGATGACATAGATTGGTGAGCCGGTGATATTAAAAGTATCCCCATCTTGAGTTATTCCATCTCGAGAAATCACGCGTTGCTTTTCATTATTGATGGAAATAGTAGGGTTTTTTGATGATTCAACTGAGTCATTGCACCATAATACCTCAACAGTTTTGGTGTCAACAGATGTAGCATCGGTAGTAAATTTGGCGGAAAACAATCCATCTTTAGTGGTGGTTTCGACATACTTTTTGTCTTGTAACGCTGATAGCATTACTTTGAAGGCCGTATAAGATGGATAGTAAATTAATATACTTTCTCTATTATCAACCAGACCGTAACCAGGCGCTATAAGTTGGTGCCAATACACATTTTTTACTACGCCAGAAGTCAATGCTAACAGGTAATATCGAACCAAAAAGTCAGCCTGTGCCTCAAGGCTGACACAATCGCCTTCACCCGTTGGAGCATAAGGATAAGTATTTGTGATCGGCCAATTGGTTTCCGTGATAACAATCTCGTTACTGCTTTTGTGGCTTAGGCGAAGCATCGCTTGCATGAGTTGTAATTTTCCGACTAGGTCAAGCCCCATTTGAGTGTTCTCCGGGGCTCCTCGACGATCAACATATAGTAAGCTGCTAAATTGGTCGAACTTTATTTTGTGCCAATTGAATAACGTTCTGATGCTGAAATAAAATTCAAAATCAATAACAGAAGACCCTAGTAGTTTGATATCAGGGTATCGTTGGTTTCTTAGGTCGTATCCTACCTTGTAGAACTTCAGGAACTCTTCCATTGAAAAGATAGCCCACTTCTTTCGGTTAATGGCATTACCTAGTTGGAATCGATGGGTTAGTGGTGAAAATTGTGAAAATACTTTTTCAAGCGACTGCTTCAGTAGTGTAGGGTTCTCTATATGACGACGGTCTTGAAGTATGTTGATAAGCAGGTTCTTATCTTGATATTGTTTTGCAAAATCAACATAGTTTTGAATATTTTCAATATCAGATAAGGGCATTCTTATGAGAATATTCTTTGCTTTTAAATCATTAATTAAATGGAAAGTTTGCTCGGGGTTTTTGTCTAAATTTATACTGATTCCAAAAAATGTATCAACATCACTATCAATTCTCTTTACGGGAAAAATTAAGTAGTTGAGTATACATATAGGGTATAGGATCAGGTTGCTGAGCAGCAGCTTAAAGGAGTCCCAGCGAACCTGTTTATATATGCTTTTCTTGAGCTTGCGATCTTTGATCACAGCGGGCTGATCTGAAAAATGATCCCAATCCAGTTTCATATTATGTACTGTTCTTAAAATTGTCTGATAATATAATATGTCTACGTTCTGTATTAAACTGGTGAATGAGTAGATTGATGCCAACTTTAGCCTCACCGACTATCCGCCTTAATTTATATCGTACTTTATGGGTGAACTTAAGCTTCTGTTCAGTCCTTGTTGTAATTGTTGTTGTAACTTGTAGCGGTGGAGTGATGCCATGGTACACGCACTGATCTAGCTGAATAATTAAGCCAGGTTCGATCTGGTAGGCGTTTAGCTCATAGCAGGAACATATAAATTTATCAGCCAGGCCAATTTGATTATTACTCGTTAAGCGTAAGAGTTTTTTGGCACCACTTGGCCACAAGATGTAACCGCCAGCACCTGACCGGCCTTGATACAGACGAAGCAGCTTAGTCCCAAAGATTATTTTTTCCGGCTTCTTGGATACCAGTTTCTTACCATTCGAACCAGTGACTTCTAAGGTGATGTAATCGATACCATTCATGTCACTGAGTTCTTTTAAAACACCTCTGGTTTTTATGTCTAGCCATGCATCGTCTTCTAGAATCAGCATAGGCTGGTCTGAAGATGACACTATCTCCCAAGCATTCTTATGACTCAAAAAACAGGAGACTTCCGTGACTGACAGCGGCCGTTGCCATGTATCAAAGTGTTTCTTATAGACTGGGTCATCTGTGCCTGCTAATACGTAAGAAGGAACACGTTGAAATTCTATTTCCAGCGACGTTAATTGATTTTCTTGAAAAGCCATTCTTTGGGTTTGGCTATCTTGGTTGATTACAAGTGTTTTCATAATATAGGTGACTAGCAGGATTTCTTTTAAATCTTTTTCGTATGATAGCTTTACTAACCGAGCCTGTGGTTGATAGAAAGTTCTTTTGTGATCAAAAAGGCTACAAGGTGGTACTGTATATGATTTGGATTGATTTGGAACCTTATTTATCGTTTTGTTCTGTTTGCTTACTAACTTTCTTGTTTACTACATTAGCTATCTTCTACTGCTTACTATTGTAAATAGATATAATCTTATGAACGGTCTGCATAATGTATTTTGAGGCAATGCGCCACATGGAAAACTCTAAAAAAAGAGTATTGATACTCTCTGATCTCCATCACCGTATATCGGGTGTTAGCTCCAGCATCAGATCACTTCTTCCCAGAATGCAGGAGCATTATCAATTAAGCTTCATTGCCAAAAAAGATGCTGGGAAAATTAAAGCTATTAGTTTATTGGCTGTGGCGAAAACCCTTAAGAACTGGTCGTTCTCTTACGATCCTATCTGGCACGTTAGACGAAATAATGAGATGGCCTGGGGGCTTTTGATGCGTTATTTTTTATGTAGAAGGCTTAAACTAGTTTTTACCAGCGCGGCTATCAGGAGTCATAGTGCTTGGCCTAGACTGTTAATCTCAAAGATGGATGCAGTCGTTGCTACTAGCACCAAGGCCGCTGCTTTCATTCCAAATGTTAGCTCAGTCGTGCCGCACGGAGTTGATATTGGTCGTTTTCAAAGTATCCATTCTAGCCAGGATTATGAATGGTCTGAGTTTCAATTGGTCATTGGCATAGTTGGAAGAGTTAGGCCAGAAAAAGGAACTGATATTTTTTCAGAAGCTTTGTGTCAGTTTTTAAAAGAGTCACCAAATGCTTGTGCCGTCATTGTTGGAAAGACAACTAGAAAATTCACCTCTTTCTTAGAGGCAATGAAAACGAATTGGTATAAAAATGGCATCGAAGATAGAATCTTTGTTGTTGATGAAGTCCCAATTGACAAGATGCCTTTAATATATCAATCAATAGATGTTGTCTGTTGCCCTGCAAGATATGAAGGGTTTGGTCTGGTCCCCATTGAAGCAATGGTTTCTGGCACTGCCGTCATTGCCAGCCGCACAGGGGCTTATTCAGATATGATTATAAGCGGCTCTAATGGTGAACTTATTGATTGTGGGAGTCACCAACAACTCTTAGAAAAACTGAGATTAGTTACCAACACTCGGGCTACCATTGAACGCTATAAAAGCGAAGGGATGAAGATTGTTCAAAATAACTATACGCTTGAAAAAGAAGTAGATGGAAATCGTAAGGTTTACGAGCAGTTATGGAATTCCAATGGAATCGAAAATGGTTAGTGCTGAGTGAGAAAAACGACAATAGCCTAGATTCTTTATTAAGGGCTTGTATTCCAATAGATTAATATTTCGTTATAGGTAGTGCTGTGATTAGAGAAGTTTCGGAAAATACTAAAGTGGAAAAGGTTTTTTCTTTTGGTAGTTTAGTGACCAATCTAGAAGAGTACCAAGGCATGGTCGACTCTGCGAAAGCAGCAGGATTTTCAGATGACTGCTGCGAGTATTTATATTTAGACAATACGAGTGAGAATAGATTTGATGGGTTCTCTGGATTTAATCATTTATTGAAACAAGCAAATGCGAAGTATCTAATTTTTTGTCACCAAGATATATTATTTACAGACAGTGACAAAAATGACTTGCTTAATAAAATTAAAGAAATTGAGAGATTAGACCCCCACTGGGGTTTGTTAGGTAATGCGGGTTATACAGAGTTTTGTCATAAAGCCATTAGGATTACGGACAAAAATTTTGACAATATTAATCTTGGCAAACTGCCACAAAAAGTTGTCAGTCTGGACGAAAATTTTATCGTCTTAAACAGGTCCGCTAATATTGTGGCCTCTGCGAATATGGAAGGTTTCCATTTATATGGAATTGATATTTGCTTAAACGCAAAAAACTTCGGTTATGCTAGCTATGTTATCGATTTTCATTTAACTCACAATGGCGTAGGCAATATGTCTAAAAGCTATAGCGATACACAGGATAAATTTATAAGGATTTTACAGGAACGAAAGAAAACCCAGCTTCTATTGCCATTGTGCAGTCAGTTTTTTGTTTCATCCTCTAAAGTGACTACCTCAATGCTAAACCAGAAGTGGCTCGTTAATTTATATAAAAGTATCGCTAAAAAGGTAAAACCCTTGGAATCTTTATAGATTGAAGTTAGCTTACCTTGCCTGATCCATTAATCTAGGGTTTTTCCAGGTCCGATGCCGAAGTGCATGTAGATAGTATTTCCAACAGCGAGTAAAAGTTTTCAGTTTTATTACAAGTTTATTTTTTTGAAGTAGTAGTAATGAAAAAGCCATAGCTAAAAGCAACAAATGAAGCTTGAAGAAAAACATGGTGTGCATTAATACCCTTGCTACTCCGGTGGAGTTTTCCTGAATATAATTATGCTTCGAAATGAAGTCTTCTGTTTTATAACGGGTTGTGGACTCTATGCTTGGCTTAGAGGTTCCCCCACCTAAATGCTTTATTGTTAAATTTCTTAATAAAGCAACTTTCTTTCCAAGTCGGGTGACTTTAAAGCAAAGGTCTGGATCCTCAGAATACATCCAGTACCTTTCTTGGTTCCAGTGTCCTATTTTCTGAAACAGCTCATTATTTATTAACACAACAGAACCGGTGACCCAGCCAGGAAACCATACTGCTGAGTCCCGTGGATAATCTTTAATCAGCTTCTTTTTATTGAACTGTCTATAGAAAAACCGAATGAAACCAAACAATAACCACGGGCTGAGAAAACGCTCCTCTTTGCCGTTTCCATTCTCTGATAGATTACGGCATGATACAATACCGACATCAGCGTTCTTATCTAAATACCTGAGCATCGTATCGATCGCTTTATCTTCAGTTAGTTCGGTGTCAGGATTCAAAAACAGTAAACTTTCACCCCTAGCGTAAGATGCACCTAAATTACAGCCATGAGAAAAACCATAGTTACCCTTGTTTTTGAGTAATAATATTTCTTTGTGAGCCTTTTTGAACGCATCAAATCGAATATCCTTAGCACCGTTGTCTACGACTATTATTTCAAAGGTTGCTGAAGGCGGGTAGCGTTTAAATGAGCTCAGGCAATTTTCTAATAAGTCCCAGCTTTGATAGTTTACGATTATAATGGATAGACTAAATTGATACGCCTTCATGTATCTTTAACGGCTCTGAACTCCCATAGAATATGTCCTTTTTTCGTATAAAAGATACTGTAGAAAATGTCTTTGAGTAAGGCCTGTACCTCGCCACATTTATTAAGTTCTTGGCTGGCTCTAATGACTTTCACTCTATCTACTTCAAACTTTCCTGTGAAGCCGTACATAGCAGCATAGTTGTTAGGATTAACGAAATAACGATGTGTCCTTTTTGTAATGAAATTAACATGAGTGGGGTCCATAAATGACTCTTCTCGCGGATAAACTGGAGTCATCGCATAAAAAATACCTCCATTTTTCAACACCCTATACGCCTCATTCATGAAATTAATAAATGGAAACTGCGTTTCGTCCTTAATCACAGCAAAGCGAGGGATGTGTTCTAAAAAATCATAAGCAGATATAGAGTCAAAAGTAGAGTCTTCAAATGGTAAGCCTTCAAGGATGATGTTGCATCGTTTATAGTTAAAATCATCTACCTGCTGATCTAAAATATCAACGCCATATAAGTTCTCATAATTGAATGGGTTTCTTGGTTTAGAACCGCAGCCTACATCGAGATGTTTTTTATTATCCATAATTTCCTCTGTAAACCCCTTGCATCTCTAATTCTCATTTTAGAGCCTTTAGGGTTCAAAATTTTGCCATCTGCTTTGAAGTTTGAGTGAAAAATGTCCGAGGGCATCATACCTGAACTAGCCATGAGTGTTAACTATACAAATGAAAGTGCAGATAAACGCTTGCAAAAAAATAATTTTTATTTGCATCATGTATTTTCACTTTTATGCTGAGAGAGAATTAAATGGGCAATGGCTACGACCCTTCAGCAGAGGGTGCCAAAATGTCTTACCGTCATGAGATGAGTTACGGCGATTATTTAGGGCTAGATAAGTTGCTGGTAGCTCAGGCTCCACTGTCAGAAGCTCACGACGAAATGCTTTTCATCATTCAGCATCAAACTTCAGAGTTGTGGATGCGCCTGATAATTCATGAGCTTGAAGCAGCACGTATTCAATTAGTTGAAGGCCATAGCCAAGCATTCAAAATGATCACGCGTGTGGCGCGAATATTCGAGCAATTGAACAATGCTTGGGATGTGTTGAGAACCATGACACCTAGTGATTACAGCACTTTTCGAGACGACCTTGGCGCGTCTTCAGGCTTCCAATCACATCAATATCGGCAGGTTGAATATCTACTCGGTAATCGCAACAAAGCGATGCTTAAAGTGCATGAGCACCGACCAGAGCATTACGAGATTTTGGCTAATGAATTGAAGCAGCCGACGATCTATCATGTGGCGCTTCGTTTACTAGAAAAAGATCTGGGCATTTGTTTTGATGAGTCGATTTATCAACTTGATGATCCGCATGAATCAGATGATGCTGTAATTAAAGCTTGGGCGCAGATCTATGGAAACCCTGATGAGCATTGGATGTTGTACGAGCTGGCAGAAAAGCTGGTGGACTTAGAAGATTATTTCCGTCGCTGGCGTTTTAATCATGTCACTACAGTAGAAAGAGTCATTGGTTTTAGGCGTGGCACTGGCGGAACGAGTGGCGTGAAATATTTACGGAAAATGTTAGAAGTGGAGCTCTTTCCTGAGCTTTGGCACATGCGTGGAGGATTATAAAATGAGCGTTTCACTTCCTAGAAAAGAACTATTCGATATACCAAAAGGTATGATTTATCTCGATGGCAATTCACTCGGTCCCTTACCTAAAATTGTGCCCCAACGAGTGGCTGAAGTGATCAAGCAAGAGTGGGGGCAGCAGTTAATCAAAGGCTGGAATGTTGCTAAGTGGATAGAACAGCCCGGTCGTGTTGGGAATCAAGTGGCTAAGCTGATCGGTGCGCAAGCTGGTAGCGTGGTGATCGGCGATACGCTTTCGATTAAAGTGTTTCAGGCACTAGCTGCATCGCTGAAAATGAGGCCAG
>CALAJG010000081.1 GCA_937923375.1 uncultured Leucothrix sp. | reverse complement strand
CGCTTGGTTTAACGTAGCAAAACTTGTATCAACAGAACTCTTGACCAAAGTAATTGCGGGTGCAGTACCCGTTGGAATGGTGGCTGAGTCGCTGGGGGATGTTGTCGTGCCATCGGTTGCGGTCGCTAGATTAGTCGTACTGCCTATAGCAATATCACTAGCGGTGACTGTATAAGTTCCTTTGCAGTTATAAGTACCTGAAGGTGCCACACCAGCCGCAGGCCATGGGTCGCAAGTTATACCGCTAAGGATTAAATTATCATTGATGGTAATCGGTGATGTGATTGTCACATTCCCGGTATTTGTTACTAAATAATCATAAGTCACTGTAGCGCCCACAACGAATTGGGCAGGGGCAATGGGTTGAGCGGTTTTATCTAAAGTTAAAGCGGGTGCAGCTGAAACAGGAATAGAAAAGCTTGCAGATTCAGGTGCTAAGGTTCCTCCAGCTGGGGAACCGCTGACAGAAGCTGTGTTATCGACTGAACCAGCGTCGACCTCAGCTTGTGTCACGGTGTGATTACAGCTGTATACCCAGACTTCATCGGTATCTAACACGCCAGCATTTGCAGTGTCACCACTATTAGGTGCAGTTGGCGCTGTATCACATTGTGCATCTGATAACGTGATGCCTGAAACCGTTACATTACCGGTATTTGTTAGGGTGAAACTATAAGTGACGATATCGCCCTGAGCGGTTGGTGTAGAACTAGAGGTCTTGCTTAACGTCCAGGACGGCGTGGCGGTAATGAGTGTTTGAAGGTCGTCGGTGACAGGTGGTAAGGTCCCACCTGAGGGTGTTCCTGAAACGCTTACAGTATTATCAACCGTTCCGGCATCAACTTCTGCTTGAGTAACGAGCACTGAGGTACAGCTGTAAATGTGGGTTTCTGTAACATCTAAGTTGGAATCACCGTCGGTGTCACCACTGACTAAAACTGGTGTGGTTGCGCATTTAGCATCTGTAACAACGATACTATTGATCGAGACATTCCCTGTGTTTTCAACCGTAAAGGTATAAAGTAGGGTATCGCCTTTCTTAGTCGGTGTGCTTGAGGTTGCTTTAACCACCGCCATGCTTGGATCTGGCGGAATCATTGAGACTGAAGCATTGGCCGTCGGGTCAATGAGGGTGCCACGTTTTGGCGTACCTGTTGCAGTTGCTGTATTGGTCACTGCTACGCCAGTATCAATATCATCCTGTGTGATAACGTAAGTTGCGGTAAAGGTTGCAGAACCTCCCGGAGAAAGCGAGTCAATGCTGCCATCAACTGCAGAGTCAGTGGTTAAACCGTTAGGATTCGCAATAATAGCGTCGCCTGAAATAGAAGATAGGGTACCAGTCCCCGAGTGAGCGTCCGAAACTGTCACATCCTCAATGGTTAATACACCTGTATTGTTTACGGTATAAGTGTAGGTAATCACATCACCCAGCACGGCATCAGTAGTTTTAGAGGCGACCTTTGAAAGGGTTAGCATTGGATCTACGTCGGGTCCCGGAACGACTAATGTGCCGGATACATTACCAATGGTGCCTTCCGTAGGATCAGCAGCAACTGTAGCCGTATTAACAAAAACGATATCATCATCTAAATTGTTCTGAGAGACGGTATGAGAACCCGTGCAGGTCATGGATTCACCGGTGACCAGTGTTGTTTTCGGGCAACTAACCGATCCCGCAATGAAGGTATCTGTCACGATAATATTATTTAAAATCACCGAGCCGATATTAGTTACCAGGAACTCATAATTAATGACTTCACCCACTGCGGTGTAAGCCGTTTTATCGGCGGTCTTTGAAATAGTTATGCCTGGAGCTACCTCAGGGGTTCCTGAAGCGTCATCACCATCGGTGAAGAACCAATAGTTGTCGCCCTGTGTCGCACTACCGTCTAAATCCTGAACCTCTGGAGTAGTACTACCCGTCGTCAAAATATCGTTGAGTAGTCCCGGAACCGGTGCTAAGTCAAACCAAGCGGTACTTGTTTCTGTAGAGCCTTGATTCCTGAAGCAGTTTTCAAACCCATTTGAAACCGTGCCTGTCATATTGGTGCGCTCGGTAAGCGGACCTGTGAAGCTAGAAACGGTATATCCATTCAACAGAAAGAATACATCATTTTCATCGAAATTCCCTGGGCAAGCATCCGCGTCTCTGGCGGTTAATCGCACGTAACCTTCAACGATTGAACCCCCAAAATACGTGCTACAGCTAACGGTTCCACAATTAAGTGCCTGGGTGGGGCCGAGTTGAAACGGGCTTCCTTGAAAAGCAGCTGGCGATCCCGTTTGCTCAAAGCCTACAAACTGCGTCGAAGGATTAACGAATTGATAATAAATGTTTCCGTTGGCACCAATTAATACAACCATGGTTCCACCAACGGGTGGATAGGTTGCAGGTATTGCGCCGTTGCCATTGGGTACTGTTTCGGTAAATGTAGTTGCCTGAACAGTCGACAAAGGAAGCAAGCAGAAAGCAAAGAAAACAATCAGCAAATATTTCTCAAAAAAACCAGAGCCGCTCACTGATGAGCTGGAACTAGGTTTTTTGGAGAAATTTGAACTAAACGAGGCCAAGGTTTTGTTCAAGCACTTTTTCTTATTCATTGTTGTGTCCGTGATACGTTCTTACAGTTTTGCTATCGAGTTGAAAGTCGATAACTATAAGACAGATCGTAAATTAACTTTTATAAATTCAACTGCTTAGAGTTTTTATTTTTTAAGAATCGAACTGGGTTGAATTATTTTACTGCCACGGTATAACGTTAATCATTAATGCAGAATTAATTATTTTGTTAAAAAATAATACAATTCAGGTGATTCTGCGAATATGCTGTTGTTGTTTGAAACTCCTTAGTTCGCAGCTTTAATGGCTTAGATCGCTTTTGAAATTTATGGTGTAAATAAGATTGTTCGTAATATTTCAAAGTATTAGCAATGTGCTTTTGGCAAGGATTATAAGGTATTATTAAAGTAGGAAATCAACGGATAAATACTATGTCAGATTCCCAATTTGCTCCGAGTGATGACTCCATCACTATCCAACAGTTGACGCTGAACCCTTATCCAATTTACGAGCGTCTACGAGCTAAACAACCTGTTCTTCGTGTTACATCTCTGGGTCGTACTTTTCTAACTAAGGCCGCTGATACAGCCATGGTTAAAGATAACGCTGAACTATTCAGCTCAGATGATCCAAATACACCCATGAAACGTGCTTTTCTGGCACACACCTTGATGCGCAAAGATGGCGAGGCTCACAAACGTGAACGGATGGCGATGATGGCGTCGTTAATGCCAAAAACGATTATTAATCATTGGGCACCGATGTATGAAAAATTCGCTGAAGAATATGTTGGGCGCTTACCGCGTGGTGAAACAGTTGATCTATTCGGTGGGCTAGCAGGACCCATAGCAGCAAGGATGCTGGGCGAAATTATGGGTATACCGGATGCTACTGATGAAGAGTTGCAGCGGTGGTCACAAGTGCTAATTGATGGTGCTGGAAATTTCGGTTGGCGGCCAGAACCTTTTGCCGACTCAGACAAAGCTAATATTGAAATGGATCGTTGCATTTTGGCTAATGCAGAAAGATTAAAAGCAGAACCTGATCCATCGGCACTCTCTGTGATGCTACAGCAGAATGACCCTATCCCAATGAGCCAGATGATTTCTAATATTAAAATTGCTATCGGCGGTGGGATTAACGAGCCAAGGGATGCTTTGTTGACTATCTTATATGGTCTGCTTACTAACCAGGATCAGTTGGAGGTTATAAAGCAGGAAAATAAATGGGCTGCAGCGTTTGAGGAGGGAGTTCGTTGGGTTGCCCCAATTCAAGCCAGCTCGCGACTGGTTATTGCTGATACTATGATCCGTGGTTTTCATATTCCAAAAGGCGATACAGTGATGACGATTCAAGCGTCAGCTTGTCACGATGAGGAGCTATATGACGAGCCGGAGAAATACAACGCTTTAAGGGGCGAGTTAAAGCATCAAGCGTTTGGTAATGGCGCGCACTTCTGTGCGGGAGCACATGTATCGAGGCGGACGGTTGGGGCGATATTATTGCCACTGTTATTTGATCGGTTTCCGGAGATGCATATTGCTGATCCTTCGGTAGTTCAGTGGCGGGGGTTTGGGTTTCGGGGGCCGGTTAATTTGCCAGTTACCTTAAAGTAGTGGCAGCTTAGTGATATAGCAGAATAAGCGCCTAGCGAGTATGTTTGATGGCTTGCCATTAAACGAGAGCCGAAGCGTTTATGCTATATCACTAAGCTGCTTGGCTTTCTAAGTGGTTTTAGAATACTCAATGGTTATAGCAGATGATCAGCATGAGCTTCCCGGAGTTTACTTTTGAGAACTTTGCCGGTTGCGCCTAGGGGTAATGATTCTACAAATACTACGTCATCAGGGACTTGCCATTTTGGAATCTTGCCTTCGTAAAATGCTAGCAACTCTTCGACTGAAGGGTCGGCATCTTCGGCTTTCACAGCAATCAGTAAGGGTCTTTCATCCCATTTTTGGTGTTTGGCGGCTATTACTGCAGCGCCAGCTAAGCCGGGATGGGCTACGGCAATGTTTTCTAACTCGACGGTGCTAATCCATTCTCCACCGGATTTAATAATATCTTTGGTACGATCTCTGATGTCCATGTAGCCATCTTCGTTGATGGTGGCGACGTCGCCGGTTGAGAACCAACCATCGGTTAGCGCCTGAATATCCGTTTTGAAATAATCATTCAAAATCCAATGACCCCGGCATTGTAAGTCGCCTTGAGTTTTTCCATCGTTTGGTAGCAGGTTTCCAGATTCGTCTACGATGCGAAGCTCACAGCCAAATGGCGGGCGTCCTTGACTGAGTCGGACTTTATTTTTCTCCTGATCGCTAAGTTTGCTGTGTTTTTCCAATAGGTTGTTAACGGTGCCTAAGGGGCTCATCTCAGTCATGCCCCAGGCATGCATGGTGTCTACGCCGTATTCACGGAATGCTTCCATCATGGATTCAGGGCAGGCTGCGCCACCAACTACACTGCGCTGTAAACTTTCAATTTTGGAGCCGGAGGCTTTAATTGCGGTAAGCAAGCCTTGCCAAATAGTAGGAACGCCTAGTGCAATGGTGACGCATTCCTGATCAATTAGTGTTAATAGGCTGGAGCCATCCAATCCGGGGCCGGGCATAACTAATTTTGCACCAACCATTGCGGCAGCGTAAGGTGAGCCCCATGCGTTGACGTGGAACATGGGAACCACTGGCAGTACGCTATCGCGAGCGGAGAGGTTCATGCTGTCTGGTAAAGCCGCGGAAAAGCTATGTAACAACGTTGAGCGATGTGAGTAGAGTACCCCTTTAGGATTGCCGGTAGTGCCAGAGGTGAAACAAAGGCTGGAGGCACTGTCTTCATCGAGCTGTGGCCATTGATAATCATCCTCACCCTCATCAATTAGCTCTTCATAGAACAATAGCCCCGGTAATTGCTCAGCGGCTTCCTCATCCCGACTACCCATCAAAACGACTGCTTTAACGCCAGCTAGGTGATCTTTGAGTTTGATGGCAAAAGGCAGAAAGGTTTTTTCAAGAAATAGTATTTGGTCATCGGCGTGATTGATGACATAGGCGAGCTGTTCGGGGCTTAAACGTGGGTTGATCGTGTGGCAAATCACCCCGCCACCCGAGACACCAAAATAGATTTCTAAATGTCGATGATTGTTCCAGGCAATGGTACCGCAGCAATCTCCCTGTTTGATGCCACGTTTGCTTAAGGCACTGGCCAGTTTCCGTGAGCGTTCAGCAACCGTTGACCAATTTGTTCGGGTAATTCCGCCAGTGGTCTCAACTGAGACAATTTCTGTAGCACCGTGGTATTTTTCTGCGTGATCAATCAACGAACTGATTAGCAGGGGCATTTTCATCATTTGGCCTAACATATTTCTTCCTCTTACTCCTCGGGGCACCACCAATGCATCGGCAGTCACACTTCAATCATAGCGCTGTTAGAGATAATAATCATCGCAACATCGCGTGTATGTTCGGTTAAATTGATTAAATGGGTTTAATTATGCAGCGCTATCAATAATAATGAGGGTGTCTATTTTTACGGCAAACATCAGGGTCTAACGACATGCAAGAAAATTATAATAATCACATTGCAGTGTTACAAGAAAGAACCGCCACACTGTTACAACATCAGGCACTAGACGCTTTGATTATTCATTCAGGGCAGTTGAGAATGACGTTTCTGGATGACCATGCCTATCCCTTCAAGGTCAATCCACATTTTAAGCATTGGCTGCCGTTGGTTAATCATCCCAATTGTTTCTTATTGGTTAACGGCCTGGATAAGCCTAAGTTGATCTTCCACAGACCTGAAGACTTCTGGCACAAAGTGCCGGATGAGCCGACGGACTTCTGGGTGGATAATTTTGATATTGTCTACATGCAGACATTTGATCAATTGCCTTATTTATTGCCTGCTGATCGAGGCAATATGGCGTTTATTGGCGAGAACATTGAATGGGCAGACACGTTGAGTATCGGGCAACATAATCCACAGCCTGTTTTAGATTACCTACACTATCATCGAAGTTTTAAAACCCTATACGAACTAGATTGTATGCGTCAAGCCACCACGTTGGCGGTTAGTGGTCATGAGGCTGCTCGGGATGCGTTTTATGAGGGGCATTCAGAGTTCGCCATTAATCAATGTTATCTGTCAGCAATAGGTCAGAGCGATAACCAGATTCCCTACAGCAATATTGTGGCATCGAATGAAAGCGCAGCAATTTTGCATTACACAGACCTGCAAAATAAGCCCAATAATACAGATCGCATGAAGTCTTTTCTTATTGATGCTGGTGCCGAAGTTAATGGTTATGCAGCGGATATCACGCGAACATATAGCTACCGTGAAGATGAATTTGCAGAACTGATTGTAGCGCTAAATGAGCAGCAGTTGCAGAGCTGTAAACAGATCAAGGTTGGACTGCCTTATCTCGATTTACATATTGATATGCATTTTAGAATAGCGATCTTATTAAAAGAATTTGGCTTTATCGACATGTCGTTAGATCAGGCTGTTGAGTCAGGAGTCACAGCAACATTTTATCCGCATGGCTTAGGTCATTTCTTGGGTTTACAAGTGCATGATATGGCCGGTTTCATGCAGGATGAGAAGGGCACCCATCTGGCAGCCCCTGACACGCACCCGTATCTTCGCTGCACCAGAATGATTGAAAGAGGCCAAGTATTTACGATTGAGCCGGGACTCTATTTCATACCTAGCCTGTTGGCTAAGCTGAAGAAAAAACCAGAAGCAAACTCAGTTTTTTGGGAAAAGATTGATGTGTTTAAGGCCTATGGTGGAATTCGTATTGAGGACAATATTATCGTGCACCAGGGTCATGCAGAAAACATGACCCGGGATGCAGGATTGGCATAATTATTTCAGGCGCCTGGCTAATTCACGGATGTGATCGGGGCCAACCTCGCAGCAGCCACCGACAATGCTAGCGCCCTGATTCACCCACTTATCGACGAAGTCAGCATATTTTTCAGGGTTAAGGTCTGAGCGTTTCTCTAATGCTTCAACCGTGGCATTTGGGCTAGTAAATGCGGAAACAATTTTGGTAAAGCCATTAGCATACCCACCAATAGGGGTCGTGCAGGGTGAGAGTAGGGGCATTGCTTGATCAAAGGCCTCTGGGACGGCGCAATTGAGCAACAAGGCATCAGGTTTTAACTCAGCGACCAAGGGGAGAATGTCAGTTACTGCTTCACCAGAACGCAGCTTTTTTCCATCTTCGTCATCGACTGAAATAGCCAGCCAAACCGGCTTGCTTTGAGTCTGTGCGCCGAGCAATGCGCCTCGAGCCTGATCAACCGAAGACATGGTCTCACAAATAAATAAATCCACAAAAGGGGCTTGAAGCTTTGCAACTTCAGCGTAAATTTCTGCAGCTTGCTCTGAAGGCGGCGCGATATCCGGACGGTAGGACCATCCGGTTGGACCTAATGAACCGGCTACCTGCCCAGATCCATGTGCGTCACGCGAAGCAACGGCTATCTCACAAGCTGCTTTGTGCAGTGCTTCAAACTGTGATTCAACGTCATGTCTTACTAAACGGTCACGATGAATGGCATAAGTATTGGTTGTTGCAACCTCTGCGCCCGCAGCAAAGTAATCATCATGAACACCTCTAACCAATTCTGGATTATCCAGCAGGATTTTTGTTGCCCAAAGCCCGGTTGGCTTTTCGTTGGAGCGGGCAACTAATTCCTGACCCATACCGCCATCAAGTAATGTAATGTTCATCACGAGTACTCTCTAAATGTTTGAATGAAAAATTGCCCATCATAATTATTAGTGTGTTAAAAGCCAAGGCAAAAGCATTGGTCGCTATAGTTGTAAATAGACTGCTTAATTAGTATCAATAATTTCAATGATTTGATAGAAAAATAACTTTGAGCCAAAAGTCCGATTTGTTGCGCTTTTACAATTAGGTGCATTCTTAAAAATGCATCTACCCCCAAAAAAACCCTAAGGAGAAAAAGTATGAAAAGGGTAACAATCGCGGTAGCGTTAGCTATGACTATGCTATTTGGTTCATCGGCTTTTGCCGGTTCCAAGTCTTTCAATATACACTTAGATTCGAATCTTATCTCTGTGAATTGGAACGGTCATTATCAACGAGGTAAGCAATATCACCGCCGACCTCATCACTGGCAAAAACGACGAGTGGCACCACGCCGGAGTGTTCGTCACGCGAAACGCTATAGACCAGCGCCCCGTAGGCATTATCGACCTGGTAAACGTCGTGTATATCGAGCTCCAAGGCAAGTTTGGAGAGCACCAAAGCGCGTGTACAGAGCGCCAAAGCGAGTCTATAGAGCTCCAAAGCGGGTTTACAGAGCCCCAAAACGCATCTATAGGGCACCGAAGCGCATCTACAGACAAGCTCCAAGACGTCATTTTAAACGTCATGTACCTCGTCGTCACTACAAGCGCCATGCGCCACGTCGTCATTACAAGCGTCACGTGCCACGTTACAACAAGTGGCATAACCAGAAGCGTCGTGCCTGGAAGCACTGAATCGTAAGATAGACAAAAGCTGAATTTTTTTGCTTGCCCTTTTCCATAGAGTACTGTGGAAAAGGGTTATTTTTTTAGCTGCGATGCGACAGCCTGAACGACTAGGTCTCTCTCAGGAGGGAGTGATTTCGATAAGGCAGGAATAAGTATTCCTTCACGACAGATAGCAATAATGGTCAGAAAATTACTTTGTGTCGTCATGATCTTCTGAGCGTTTAACCATTGCTGATAACCCTCAATAATTGAAATGTCGAATTGCTTGAACAAATCATAGGTTTCCTGTTCTAGTTTGTGGCTTTCTCCATAACATATTCGGTACACCGCTAAAAAAGCCGGGGTATTTGCAATATGCTCAAAGACTGAAATTATTCCTTCTGAAGGGGATAAGTCAGAACGTTGCCATTGTGAGTTACAAAATGCATGAGATTCATTTGTAAGTTCTTCCATTAGCGCTAATAACAACGCCTGTTTCGTAGGAAAGTTGTTATAAATCGTTGGCTTTGACACGCCTGCCTGTTTAACGACTAAGTCGATCGAAGTACCTTGGTAACCCGTTTCTGCAAATAGCTTACGCGCAGTATCCAGAATTATTTGCTTCTTTGAAGGACGTCCACGCGCCATAACAACCTCGTTGACGGGAGTAAAATATTCTATTATATTTACTTTACCGTTTAGTTAATAAATGTATCACTAAAGGCACGATAATGAATGATGAAGGACGTTTTGGTCAATATGGCGGGAGTTTTATTCCCGAAATTCTTTACAGCAGCCAACAGCAATTATTGAGAGCCTATCGGGAGGCAATGGCTGATAGTAACTTTGTTAATTTAGTGAGATCTGAAATGCAGCATTTTTCAGGTCGACCTACACCGCTTACTTTTTGCGCGAACTTGACGAGGCAATTGGGAGGTGCTCAAATTTTCCTGAAACGAGAAGATTTGAACCACAGCGGCGCCCACAAAATGAATAATGTCATCGGGCAAGGCCTACTGGCTAAGCGAATGGGAAAACCTAGAGTGATCGCTGAAACTGGTGCCGGACAGCACGGTGTGGCCTCAGCACTGGTCTCAGCGCGCTTGGGCTTGGACTGCACTGTCTACATGGGTGCTCATGATATAGAGCGTCAATACCCCAATGTATTTTGGATGAAGCAGTTAGGAGCCAAGGTGATTCCGGTCACGACCGGTGCGGCAACCCTGAAGGATGCGCTTGATGAAGCGCTGCGGGATTGGTCATCCAGCTATGAAGACACTCATTATTTAATCGGTACTAGCTGTGGTTGTGCACCCTATCCTGAGATGGTGGCTGGTTTTCAGTCGGTAATAGGAGAAGAGGTTAAAGACCAGTCTCTTGAACAGTTTAACAAATACCCTGATCGCATTTATGCCTGCGTGGGTGGCGGCAGTAATGCGTGCGGTATTTTCTTGCCCTTTGTGAATGAAAGCAGTGAGTTGATCGGGGTGGAGGCTGGCGGTCGTGGCGATGCCCCGGGTGATCACGCGATGCGCTTTAATACGGATCAGGCCCGATTTGGTATTGCTCAGGGCTTTGCCACAAAATTTCTACAAGACGAACAGGGGCAATTATTGCCGACACATTCGATTTCTGCGGGCTTGGATTATGTCGGCGTGTCACCAATTTTAGCCGACCTTGAAGAGAATGGAAAAGTAAGGATGACGAGTGCCTCTGATGATGAAGTAATGGAGGCATTTACTCTTTTGACAAGATACGAAGGCATTATTCCTGCCTTGGAATCATCTCACGCGGTGGCTGGGGGGTTAAGAGAAGCAGCTACTATGAACCCGGAAGAAAGTATCGTGATCAGCGTTTCAGGAAGGGGTGATAAGGACATTTTTAATATTGCAAAAGCCCTTAACGACAAGCCCTTCAATGCATTTCTAGAAACCTATCTTAAGCAATCCGAGGTAGCCTAATGAGTTCTTTACAGCAATATATTGAAAATGAACGTGAGGCTAAATCTCATTTATTAATGACGCATGTAGTCTATGGCTATCCAACGATTGATAAGAGTCTTGAGATTATGCAACTGATGTTGGATCAGGGCGTTGAATTATTGGAGGTGCAGTTTCCTTTTTCTGACCCTGTCGCCGACGGACCAACAATTACAACAGCATGTCATTACGCGCTGCAACAGGAGCCTGAATTAACTCAGTGCATCCATGCTATTTCAGAATTAGCCCAGAATAACCCAGCTAGTCGGGTATTACTAATGAGCTATTTGAATCCGTTATTGCAGCTGGGTTTTGCAAATTTAGCATCGCAGTTGGCAGAAAATATCGCCGGAATAATTATTCCAGACTTACCCATAGATCATGCTTCTATGCTGAAACCTATTCATTCGACAGATGTTTCGCCTATCTGGCTAATAACTCCTGACATGACTGATCAACGTATACGGCATATTACCGAACAAGCCTCGGGTATGTTGTACTGCGTCAGTCGCTCCGGCGTGACAGGTCAAACGGATGCAACCATGTCAGGTGTGCAACAGTATCTGGCGAGGGTAAGGCAGTTTACGACTTTGCCCCTCGGCGTTGGCTTTGGCATAGACTCATCTGAGGATATACAACATTTAAAAGGCCATGCTGATATAGCCATTGCGGGGTCTACATTTTTGAATGCTTTCAATCGAAGCGGTATTTCAGGGATAAACAGCAAACTGAAAGCGTTATCACCTTGATAAGTGAGGTGTTGACCGGAAAGATGTGGCTGCCAGAATTCTAGTTGATTCGCTTTTAATTCATGACAGCCAAAAATCCATCATGGATTGCTCAAGGGTATTTTTTTAACAACAACATGATGTCTGATCTTAAAGACCGGCTTAAACTCGGCTGTCCGGCTGCATAAGCCTTGGCAAAACGTCGACCTAACTCGACTTGCCCATGGGCGCTGTAATGCACATTATCATAACTTTTACCTAAGCCATGGGAGGAAACCAAACGCGTGTTGCTAACCTGTGAGTTCACCAGCTGCTGCTTTTTCTGTATCTGGCTGACCATGGGGTAGCCATTCCCTTTAGGGTTAACTTGACCAAACACAAACATACTGGATGGTGATCGTAAGTCACGTCGCAAGCTGCGAATAAATTGGCTAAGGCGGTTTCCATAATGCGCCGCACGAAACTTATTCATCGCGTCACTTTCGCCCTGCATCCAGAAAATTGCATCGACTCTGGAACTGCGGCGTTTGAGTGAAAAACGTACCTCCCGCAGCATGTTTCGATAATATTGATTGCCCGGCATCCACTGCTGAATATCAGAGCCGCCTGCAGCGTATTTGATAATAATATGTTGGTCGTTGGGAAAACGTCGCGACACATGATGAGCAAAACTTACTTCTGGACCAAAGCGCCCATAACGCCCCAATGGTCGTCTCTTGCCTTTATGGTAAAAGATAACGTTATTCGGTGTATGGCGATAGGCCGCAGGTAAATGGCGGGTACTCGCCGTGCCACTCATATTTGATTGGCCTGCCATGAGGTAGACCCGTTGAATCGCCTGAGCTGGATTAATAAAAAAGCTACCGTAGAGTAGCAGCACTGTACTGAGGAGTTTTGTGGTTTTCATGGCTCAAATCCTTTTTAGCAATGATAGGTTTTTTGTGCTGTGGTTAAGATGGTTAATCGGGGGAATTAACACTGATTATTTAACACAGGAATTTCTTGTTTGGTGCACCCAGTGAGACCTAAATTTACGGTTTTAATTCAGATCAATATCGTATTGCTTAGAACTTGTAATGTGCTTGTGTGGCGGGGCAATCTAAGGAGTGATTGCTGTAAGCATTGTAGTAACCTAGAAAAGCAAAACGCCACTGTGAAAAACATTATTTTCCACGGTAGCGTTGCTAGTTAGTGTTAGAGCAGCTGGTTGATATCCAAGCTGGCAAAGGGATAGGTGTCATTTATGTTTCCAGCTACCTTCATGAGAATTCTATCTGCTTCAACCGGGCCTTGGTATTCGCATAAACCCATATAAATTACGTGAGTAATCGAGGTCATTTCTTCAATGCCAATTTCACTATGCTGAAAGTAATCCGAGTCTGATTGTAGCCAAGCATATAGCGGCTCTGCTGCTTCTGTTTTGCAGGTTCCCTTGATTTCCAGACGGTTTCTGTAGAGCATCTTTTCTCGGCGATCAGGGTGTATTCCGTTAAGCAGTTGCCGTATAAACGATGAAAATATAATAAACTTTTCATTTCTTGGAGGAGGTGCTGGTTCTTCTTCCTCAGATTTTTCCGGGATTGCAGCTGGCTCTGTCTTTTGTTGAGGCTCAAGCATTGGTGGAACATCAGCTACTGGTGCGGGCGCCGGCGATATGGCTACAGTTGATGCGTTCCCAAGATCATAGTCAGGAAACTCATAGCCATCGATTAGCTCACCTGTAAATTGATTACGGGCTTGTAGTGCGCTCATCATGGCGGGTAGAAGATCACTGTATAAGCCGTAGCTGCTGATAGTCATGGCTTGACGTGAGTAAAAGTCATCAACAAACCGTTGCAGTGAAATATTGGGCTGAGTGATGTAATGCGTGCTCCACAAACGCAACGCATACGCAAGATTCTTAGGTTCCAGATACTGTTCCAGAACCCGTTGCATAGGGTAACTTCTGGCATCGAGTAACATAGTTTATCTCCTGCTAATTAGCGCGAAAGGTAGACTTCTGGAATTCTGGGTAACCAATTTCGTTATGCTCAGAATAGTCTAGTCCACGTTGCTCATGCATACCGGTGGAACGTAAGCCAAAGATAATGTTGATAATGCTGAAGACAGTAAAGGAAGCCGCAAGAGTCCACAATAGGGCAACGACCAAGCCAAACACCTGAATCATAATGCGCTGTGGGTTAAACATATCATCAGTGAAGAACATTCCGGCTGCAACCGTTCCCCACATGCCGCTAATGCCATGAACAGCAACAGCATCAACCACGTCGTCCAAACGCATTTTTAAGATTAAGTCACGCCCGTAACTGAATACCGTTCCCGAGATTAATCCGGTTAGTGCGGCAAACATTGGCTCCATGGTGGCACAGCCTGCTGCGACAGAGACTAAGCCTGCTAAGCTACCGTTCACCGTTGAAGTAAGTAATAGGGGAATGCGCCGGATGTAGCCAATCAGGATCACGCCAATAGCACCAGAAGCACCAGCATAGGCCGTATTTAAAGCAATCTTTCCTACCTGATCCGTCATACTATTTGTACTGCCCGCATTAAAAGCGAAGAAGCCAAACCAGAGAATGAAACCACCCAGGGTAACTAACATAAGATTATGACCCCGTATTTCTCGCGGCTCTGAAGTATCCGGGTCGAAACGCCCTAAACGCGGTCCAACCACAATAATCCCGGCCAGTGCCACCCATGCTCCCACCGAGTGAACGACGGTCGAACCAGCAAAGTCTACAAACTCTAGTTTTTGCAGCCAACCGTTTGGGTTCCATGCCCAATGCGCAAAAAGTGGATAGATTAATCCCGAAACAAAAACCGCGCTGATGGCATAAGCATGAAACTTGGTGCGTTCTGCCATAGCGCCACTTGAAATGGTTGCGGCTGTGGCTGCGAACATTGAGTTAAACAGTATGAAGGCAAACTCCTTGCCATTTTCAACACCATCAAGGAAAAACTTATCGGTGCCCACCCAGCCTTGAATACTGTCGCCATACATCACTGCATATCCAGTGACACCAAACATTAGAATGGCTATGCAGACATCGAAATAGTTTTTCATCATCACGTTGACCGCGTTTTTGGCCCGTGACATGCCACTTTCAATCAACGCAAAGGCTGACTGCATAAAAAATACAATCATGGCACAAAGTGTAAGCCACATTATGCTGAGCATTTCATTTGTTTCAGGATCAATTGCAGCAGAGCTTATTCCCGGCAGAAGCAGTAAAAAGACTCCAAGCGTCAGGTACTTCATAGATTCTCTCCTTGATTAAACGTTGAATATCCATATTCAGCGTTTAGTGTATTACTAAATCGTAGGGAATATGACAACATGAGCAATAAACGACTTTTAAGTTACATAAATATTTCACTCAGGCTTGTTTTGATGGAATTATCAAGCCTGTTTTGTTAGTGAATTATTTATTGTTATGTTCACTAGATAAAGTTTCTATTGGGCGGATTAAATAATGATATTAATCACCAAAAGTGTTACTGATCTTAGCTTATACAAATTGTGTATAGTGCTGGCCTAATACACGCTTAATTGAGTGATCCTCTTGCCCTCGTTCAAGCATAGGAAATAGAGTATCTCCCAGTAGGTCTACCCCGAAACGATGAGAGAGCATTTTTGGCATCTATTTGGTACTTTGATACGTAAAAAAATTTTGTAGAACTTACTGAGAGGCTTTATCTGTGGCTAAATTATTAAACTTAAGCAGTCGTTTTAATACTTACTTTGTAGTTTTCCTATTACTCATTGGGCTTACGACTAGCGTCAGCGCAAACGAAGAAGAAGTTAACCAGCTGCTTGCTAAGAAGACAGCGCCTGTGGGGGTAGTATTTGAAGTCGTGTCCTGGGACGAGGCTTACTTAAAAACTGCACTAGATGCCTTCGAGAAATACCAAAAACAGTTGAAAGAGAAATTTCCGGAAATCAAATTAGCGATTGTGACCCATGGAAATGAGCAGTTTTCCCTAACCGAAGCGAATAAGAAAAAATACCAAGCTACACACAAACAGGTACAAAGAATCACCGAGTCAGAGGTACCAGTACATATTTGTGCAGGTCATGCCAAGATGCGAGCGATTGATGTGGAAGCTTTTCCCGAGTACGTGAGTGTATCTGCCAGGGGGCCTGGAGAAATTGAAAATTACCAGTCAGAAGGTTATATCCTGATTATCCTTTAAAGTGCTTTCTGCTATGCTAATCGCATGAAATATTTCATTGCTATCGTATGGCTGCTGCTTTCTACAAATGCAGCAGCCAACAGTAAAATATTGGATATCGCCCACCGCGGGTATGCTGCTTTAAACCCAGAGTCAACGCTACTGGCATTTCAAAAGGCTCACGAGCAGGGTGCGGATGGGCTAGAATTTGATGTAAGGCAAACGCAGGATAACGTACTCGTTGTGACACACGATGCTAACGTACCTGCCTTGGCAAATCGTGCAGTCGAAGATAGTCTTTTTTCTGAGCTTTACATGGAAACAGATATCCCAAGCTTAGAAGAGGTATTGACCTTTTCTCAACGCTCGGGGCAAATGGTTTGGCTGGAAATCAAGCAAAGCCATCGTTATCCCGGGATAATTGATCGGGTGCTGGCACTGATAAATCAATATGATCTTAAGGATGTAACGGTCATTCAGAGTTTTAATCACAATGACCTGAAAATAATTAATGATAAGCAGCCTGATTTGAAACTTCTAGCCCTGTACACATCTGGGTTTAGCCTCAACAATGTTACGCCCTACAGCGATTATATTGGTCTACCCATCGCACAGGTTTACCTTGATCCTATGATGATTCGCCAACTGCACGAGGCAGGCAAACAGGTAATTTTCTGGCGTAGGAATGATCGTTCTGAAAATAAGCAAGTGCTTGAACGATTTATAGAAGCCGGTGCAGATGGGTTTATGTTGGATCGTCCACTTAAAGCAATCATGCAGAATAGATAACGCAGAATAGCCTGCAAAATTGATCAGTTTAGGCTGCCTTTTTCATAATGCTTTCTTTGGCAAGACAAAATCGATTACGGCCTTTCCGTTTTGCCTGATAGAGCGCCTCATCAGCCAGTGTTATCCATTGTTCCGGGGTGGAGGCCTGAGTGAGTTCAGCGACACCCAGTGAAATGGTGACTTTTTGTCCTTCGATTAGCTCACTTTTTTCAATTCTGGATCTAAGAGATTCTGCAATGACAGCGGCTTGTTTTAGATCTTCACCTTCTGCTATCAATACAAATTCCTCCCCGCCATAACGGTAGATTTGATCAGAAATTCGTACCGAGCTTTTCAGCAGGTCAGCTATTTTAATCAATATTTCATCGCCTACTGCATGGCCATACGTGTCATTAATTTTCTTAAAATGATCAATGTCCATAATAATTAACGAGGCGTTGATTGTCATGCGTTGGCGCTTGTTAAATAGCTGATCAATAGCGTGATCTAATGAGCGTCGATTCCAGGCTCCCGTTAACCCGTCTCTGGCGGCTAATTTAGATAATTCGACATGTTGGTTGTAGGAAATCTTTGTGAAGGTATAGCCAAATAAGCACAGCATTGTCAGTGTTACGCAAATAAGAATGACTTCCTGGCCTTCCAGTGCTGGGTAAAGTGCTGGAAATAATAGTAGTAAGCTTAGTATGCCGAATATGGCAGCGGTTCGTGCCTTCAAAATACAGAAGCAAGCGAGCGTGGAAGGGTAAGCCCAGTAAATAAGATTAGGGCCTTTTATATGGACCACTGCGACCATTGCACCAAGGAATAACAAACACAGTATTACTGCGGGCACTTCAACTTTGTGGGTTCGCCTTACATAAAAGAAGATACCTAGAATGCTTATAGCCAGGCAGGACTCTATGAAGGCCAATAGATAATCCCCATTGACGAATCGATAAATAGTAAACGGTATAAAGCCGACCACACCTAGCATGCAGCCAATTAATACTAGTTTTTCTTTATAGCTTCTTTCAGTCAATTCTATAACCCTTAAATTTTGTATAAGATTATTAGTCAGCAGCTGAATACTGGGTTTATCGAAATAAAAGGCCCTGAAATATCAGATGTGTGGTATCAATAGAACCCATTATATTTAATGAGAAAGCAAGGGCATGTCGGAGACCGATTGTTTGGGGAATGTCGAAGAATTTTCAGCATTTGTAACGCCGCTGAAAACGGGGGTCAACCTGATCGAAGCCAGTGCGGGTACGGGTAAAACCTATTCTATCGCGATGTTAGTACTGCGATTTGTGGTCGAGAAAAAGTTAAAAATTGAACAGATCTTGGTAGTCACATTTACCAATGCCGCCACTCAGGAATTGAAAACGCGCATCCGCCGACGCTTGCAGGATCTAAAGAATTATTTAAACAATCATGAACATTCTGATGGGTTAGATGAAGCTTTTATGCAATGGGCAGACCAGCTTACGGATCGTCAGGAAGTGATTTCTTTACTTACTCAAGCACTCGCAGCGATAGATAATGCTGCAATATTCACCATTCATAGCTTCTGCCAGCGAATGCTTCGCCAATTTGCATTGGAGAGTGGCCAGCTATTTGATGCTGAATTAATCACGAATCAGGATGAGCTGAAACTATCACTAGCTGAAGATTATTGGCGCCAGCAACTATATGATGCCTCAGCGCTGAAAGTTGCCTTACTAACCAATAACTTCTCTACACCACAGGCTTTAGTTCGAAGCATTAATACTATCCACGCTGGTATGAGGATTATCCCCGAAAAACAGGATGTTGATCAGCTAATAGGCAAAATAGAAACTAACTGTTCTATGCTTGCCTCCCAGCTTGAACAGGCTGTTCTAACACCTCTATCCAAGCTTATATCGAGTGATCCGGCTAACTTTAAAGAGACATTTTTATCTTCATTCGAAGGAATTAAGCGCGCCGTTTTAGACTGGGTCGCGGGTGATAATTTGGATATCCCCATTAAAATGCTAAAACAATTGAGTTTTGCTCATCTGCTAACTAATGCGTTGAACGGAAGTAAATTTCGCCAGACTAAACTAGCCTCTGCAGAGGAGCGTAAGCAGGCTTATCTACAGGATGCAGGTGTTATTGAACTCAGTGGCCTAGATGAGTTGGCGCTACAGACTGAGCAACTCAGCATTTCATTTAGGCTGGGTTTATTTGAATATCTTCAAAACAATCTGGATAGCAAAAAAGATGCATTGAATGTTTTGTCCTATGATGACCTGATTACGCGGCTATCAAAAGCAATCGAAAGTCAGGACAGGCTGTTGAGTGCTTCCCTGCAGCGGCAATTTGAGGTGGCGTTGATCGACGAGTTTCAGGACACTGATCAACAGCAGTGGGACATTTTCTCCAGGGTTTACAATACCTCCCAACATTATTTGTATTTAATCGGTGACCCTAAGCAGGCGGTCTATAAATTTCGTGGCGCAGATATTTATTCTTATCTGGACGCTAAAAAAACCGCAAACCATGCCTACACCTTAAACAATAATTTTCGTTCTGCTCCAGCCCTGCTGGAATCAATCAATACACTTTATTCTAAGTCTAAAACGCCATTTTTGATTGAAGGCATTCCTTATCACCCGATCAAATCAGGTAAGCCTAACGACGCGCAGTGGGTTGGTAAAAGGGGATTGATGTTTTGGTATCTGGAAGACAACCCAGATCACAAAGATGGCTATTGGTCTAGTGGTACGGCACGCGAGGTCATACGAACGGCGGTGATCAACGAAATCATCACGCTGCTACAAAAAACAACAGGCAATGAAACGTTGTTAAGTCCTTCTGACTTTGCAATTTTAGTGCGTGGAAATGACGAAGCCGCGAATTATCAGTGGGCTTTGCAGCAGGCTGGGGTGCCCGCCGTGATTAACAGCAAGCGCTCTGTGTTTGATTCTGATGAAGCGCACTATCTGCAACAACTGTTGACTGCTATCGAACGCCCGGCAGATTTAAATTGCATGCGCCAAGCACTGGTTTTGCCATGGTTCGATCTTGATGGACAGGCTTTTGACGCCTTATGTAGGGATGACTTTGCTTTACAGCAGTATGTCAGCGAGTTTCAGAATTTTCAGGAGCGTTGGCAAGATTCAGGACTGATGGCGATGATGAAATCATTGCTGGACCACTATAAAATTCTGCAAGTATTGAGTAAGGATGAATCGGCAGAGAGACGCATTACTAACTTGCATCACTTACTCGAAGTCATTCAGCAGGTCGTCTTAGATGAGAGGTTAGATACACATAAAACGCTGGATTGGCTGATCCTGACTATCGGTGGTGAAAATCGCGGTGATGGAACTGAACTCAGGCTGGAGCAAGATCAGGATGCCGTTAATGTAGTAACGATACATAGCGCTAAAGGTTTGGAGTACCCCATCGTGTTTGCTCCGGAGCTGTGGTACGAGAGGCCAGCCAAAACAACTGCCACGAAGGATGAAGTGGTGGTTTGCCACCAGCAGGGTCAACTCATTGCTGATTTAGGCTCTGAGCTGTTGAGTGAGAATTTTGAACAGGCTAGGTTTGAACAACAAGCCGAAGATCTGCGTTTGCTGTATGTGGCCATCACGCGTGCCGCGAGTCGTTGCTATGTGCCATGGGCAACCGTGAGGAGCTTGAAAAAAGATAATCAATCTGCGCTTGCCTACCTGCTAGAGCCTCATGAAGGCGATGACTGGCTGGTTAAACTTAACAATCTGGCCATATCAGCGGGAGGTGTTGAGTTTGAGACTGTTCCTGCGGAACAAGTTGCTTTAACCTTGACTTCAGGGGAGCAGAGAAGCACTAGCTTAAACGCAAAAACAGCGACTCGAACCATTAAGCAGGAATGGCGTATGAGTAGTTATTCCTCGCTGGCATATTTAAGTCAACACGAGCAGGAACTGCCTCAGGATAAGTCGCAAGAGCCCCTTGAAGCTGAAGAGGCGTTACCAGAACCTACCGTCGAAGTATTGCCAAAAGGAGCGCATACCGGAAATGTGCTGCATGATCTATTGGAAAACCATAGCTTTGCCAAACTAGCTGAGTTGAATGTCGATAACGAGCATTATGATGCGTATGTGGCCGCACGTGCCAGAAGCTGCGTGCGCTATGGTTTGGTGTTGGAACCGGGAGCTGAACGAGCGTTAGACCAATTACTCATGAGATCCGTAGCAGCGCCACTGGATCTTGAAAATGGTGATTTCTTACTCGCTAACATTCCGGAGAATGATTGTTTAAAAGAAATGGCTTTTTATTTCTCTGTAAATCAATTGCAAACGTCTGCTATCAATCAATTATTAGTTGATCAGTCAAGCTACCAGCCTTTATCAATGCGTCAGCTGAGTGGTCAGCTAACGGGATTTATTGATCTTATTTGTAGATACCAAGGGCGCTACTACGTCATGGATTACAAATCCAATAGCCTGCATAATTATGACACCGAGTCATTGCAGTCCGCCATGCAACAGCATAACTATGGGCTGCAATACTTTATTTATTCCCTCGTGTTGCATAATTACCTGATGCAGCGTTTGCCCGATTATAACTACGAGCAGCATTTTGGCGGGGTTCGCTACTTATTTTTGCGCGGTATGGATAAATCACAGCCGATGCAGGGAGTTTTCGTTGATAAGCCATCGTTAGAGATTATTGAGGGACTGGG
>CALAJG010000080.1 GCA_937923375.1 uncultured Leucothrix sp. | reverse complement strand
GTAATACCTTTGGTAAACAAACTCGAGGGTGATTCTGCAGCCGAATCGAGTGTAGAGACTGAAGTAACTCCTCCTGATCTTCCTACAGCCGTTGCCCCGACCCCAGACTCAGCCACTTCTGTAACCGGTACAGAAGTGGCCGATGAACGTGACCCTGCTCAAACTGTTTCAGATGAGTCTCGGCGGCCGAGTGAGGAAGAAAAAGCTGCACGAAATTTATTGTTGTGTGGCAATAGTCAGGATATTGAAGTAGCAACCGGTTTGAACGAAAGCTTTTACAGAGATGATAGTTTTTTCTTGTCAAGCCTGAAAGACGCCGTTCGTTTGGCGCGCCAATGTCAACAAGGTGTATTGCTCAATTTTCCAAAGGCTAGAATTTATGTGCTGCCCGAAATACACAGAATTTTCTGCGGGATTGATATCTATGATTCTGAATTTACTGATCTGATTGCCGGCTGTAATGTTCGTGATGGTGGGAAAATGCATATCCTAAGTACTCGTGAAATCCACGAACTCAATGACATGATCTCGCAACAGTCTTCAGCACTCTATGACATGGAAGCCTTTATTTGGACGTCGACCTTACTGTCGGCTAAAGGGAGTTTGCCGCGTGAACTTAACCCTAGCAAAACAGTGGGGCTTAAGCATTGGCCAAGCCTTACGCGTCTGGAAAACTTCCCACATGTCTTGCCTATTGCCGCGCAGTGGTCGGCCTCTGCCATGAGTGCTGTCGACATTGCTACGTCATTGAATATTCCGCAACGCTATGTATTTTCTTTTTATAACGCGGCGAATAGCCTAAGTTTGATCGAACAGGATCCTGATAAATTGATTAACAAACAATCCGTGCCCCGTACTAAAGATGCCCCGCGAGGCTTGTTCTCACGCTTGCTTAAACGATTGGTAGGGGGGTAATGATGAGCACTGAAAATCGGAAAATTATTTTCACAGGCCCAGTCGGCGCGGGAAAAACAACAGCCATTCGCTCTATCAGTGACATTGATATTGTGACCACGGATGAGCAGGCGTCAGACATGGCAAAATCCCGTAAACCAGCTACCACTGTGGCGATGGATTACGGAATGATCAAACTCGGAGACAATGAACGGGTGCATCTTTATGGAACGCCCGGGCAGGAACGGTTTAACTTTATGTGGGATATTTTAACCGAAGGTGGCATCGGCTTAGTGCTCCTTGTCGATAATTCCCGCAAAGACCCTCAGCAAGACCTGAAGTTTTACACCCAAGCATTCAAAGAGTTTATTGCTACACAGCAGCTGGTTGTAGGTGTGACGAGAATGGATACACACCGCGTTCCTAATGTTCATGATTATCGTCATTGGCTAGACCAGTTGAAGATCAAGGCACCTGTATTTGAAGTGGATGCGCGCAAACGTGATGATGTGTCTCTGTTGATTCAGGCAATGTTGATGTCACTGGCCCCTGGAGCTGAAATTTTATGAGTGATTATGTATCAAGAGAAGATCTATTCATGGGAGTTACCCCCGGCGGTAGCTTTTATACCGTGCAAGATGACACAGAAGAGTTTGGGCGACAATTTCTGCATCGCCTACTGACAGTTGATCAAATGCCGTCTTTTAGTCTGGATATCGCTAAAGATTTGAGTGGCTTAAGCGATGAAACTGAAACTTTGGAGTTTGTTCATTTACTTCAGGATGCTGGCTTTATATACGGACAGCAGACAAGTCAGACAGCACCTAGTGGCAGCTTGGAAAGCATGCTTCCTGATTTATTAAAAAGTCTTTCAGATGATGGCCGCGCAGTACTCGCAGAAGGTCAGGGGCTTTATTTGGGAAGTTCAGGTTTTCCGCATGAAGCAGCCGAAGAGTTAGCCGCACTGAGCGCGAGTCTGACTGCAATTTACAAACGGCATAAGGATGTGCTTAAAGGTAATCTTGGTTACCGACAACGGGCCTGGGGTTTGATTGATGCCGCAGGCAGCAGTGAAATTGGCTTTTGGCCACTGTACATCGGAAAAGACCGTTTCACTTTGATCGTAGGGGGAATGCCGCAGTTTAATCAACCTTCGTTCACACAACTCATTTGGGCACTAGAGCGCCGCTATGGCACGAATAGTCCAATGGTGCTTAATTAAAATATACTTCATAGGAGTAAACGCATGCGTGCAGAAATGCTTAATTCAATTTTGAGTGACCTTAATGGATCTACCGCAGATATCGAAGCGTCAGCGGTTTTGTCAAAAGATGGTCTAATGATGGCGGCTCTGTTGCCTGCTGCGATGGATGAAGATCGTGTCGGTGCGATGAGTGCAGCCATGTTGTCACTGGGTGATCGTACTGCTCAGGAATTAGCGAGAGGCACACTTGAGCAAGTACTTATTAAAGGTGATCACGGGTATATCTTGATGACTCATGCGGGCAGTGAGTCGGTAGTGACTGTGCTGGCTAAACCCAATGCACGATTAGGACTGATCTTTCTTGATGTAAAGCGTGCAGCAGAAAGTATTGCCAAAATTCTTTGAGGCTTGCTATGAATAATTTTGATTTTGGTAACTTCTCCGTAATCCGGCCTGCGCTTGTTGCGGTTCTTTTGGCCGGTATTTTCAGTAATGTGAATGCTGATACCCAATACGGTCCGCTGAGAGCCGGTGAGTCATTGAGTCGTATCGTTAATCAAAATTATTTGGCTAGTCCTTATGAAAATGATCTGATAATGAGAGAAATCTTGCGGCTTAATCCGCAGGCTTTCATTAACAACAATATGGGCTTGATAAAGCAGGGTGTCATGTTGACGCTCCCAAGCGATGCCAGTATTCGTCGCTCTCAGCAGCAAAGTGGCGCTTCTACTGCTGCCGCAGCTACAGCTGTTTCACAGAGAGAAACACGTCCCAGAGCAAGGGTGCAAACCTTGCAGGCAACATTGGCGCAGGTGCGTAATGAGCGCGATCAGGCGAACTTACGCTCCAGACGTATCGAGACAGAATCTGCAGCTAAGCTTGAATCCTTTAATGTCAGAGTAGAGCGATTAGAATCAGAAAAAGAACGTCTTAGTCAGCAGTTGACAAGCTCAGATGCCGAACTCAAAGCTCTGAAGCAGACGCTTCTAGAGGTTCGTCAGGAGAACAGTCGGTTAACTTCCACTATGCAACAGCCCGCTGCTAATAGTGATGAACTTTCCCAACAACTATCAGAAAGCAAGCAGGCTGTTGCTCTGAAGCAGCAAGCACTCGAAAAATTGCAAGTATCGGTTTCTGAACTGACAGTAGAGTCTGAGAAGCTTAAGGCATCTCACAAGGCTTCCATAGATCGTCTTGAAGAGGCGAATAAAGCGCTTGAGGAAAAACTTGCGGCTCAATCAGAACTGAATAGTTCGGATGATGTTGCAAAGCAATTAGAAGCAAAAGTTGCAGAATTGACAATCCAGCATAAACAACAATTGGATGATCTACAGGCTTCTTTTGACTCCAAGACAAACAATTCATCTACGGTACAAGCCGATACTAAAAATCTGACAAATGAGCTGGAGAGCGTCAAGTCAGAGTCTCTTGAAATAAAGAATGAGTTAGCTGCTTTCAGGTCTGAAACTGAAGAGTTAAGACAGCAACATAAGTCTGAAATTGAGATACTTAAGTCAAAGCACAAACAGGCAATTGATGAGTTAGATGTTTCGTTTAAGACACAATTAGCTGAAAAAACTAAATCAGAGACCAATTTAAATAAGCTATTGTCAGACTCAAAAGTGACTAGTGAGTCGGCTGCATCAGAGCTGGCGATAGTCAATAATGAGAATAACCAGCTGAAAGCAGAGCTTTCTGAAGCTAGGGCGTCTTTGGAAGCATTAGCGTCGTCAAGCACTACTGACCAGAACCAAGAAATTCTCCGCGAGTCGGTGAGTGCTGACCCTGTTGCTAAAGACAATTCAAATACACTGATTAGTGGGCCTATTACTAAGCAAATGATCGTCGAGCGTTTAGAAAACCCGGTAGCACTCCCTCTTTGGGGGTTATTACTTGGCGCTTTTGCTTTAGGCTTTACAAGCTTAATGATGTTATTTACACGACGCAAAACTCAGGGTGTGGCTATATCTGAAAATATGGTGACTTCTACTTCACCTCATTCATCGATGCCTCAAACCCAAGAAGAACTCGTTTTCCGTGCTGGTGATCCTTCTGCTCGGGATCCAGACGTAGAATCTCTTCGTGTTCCCCCAAGAAGAGATCCATCGCGTGTTGCTATTCTCGATCCTACTATGGTCGGAGCCAGTACAGCAGTAGTGGCTGGGGCTGCTGCAGCACTGGAAGAAACGTTAGGTCAGGCGCAAGTCCCGCCCAACCATGTTGTTATCAGCGAGCAGGATGAGTTTGAAGTGAAGCTGAAAATGCTCATGGCACAAACTTATGAAGAATTAGGTGACACTTCCGCCGCCAATCAATTAATTGCAGAAATCGACGAAGCTAATCGCACTCAATAATAGCCAGTCGAATCACTGATTAGTTAGCTTAATCAGTAATGATTAAGCGACATTACCGTTTGTCTGTTTTTTGGGTGCATGGAGTTTACTCAGTGATACATTATTTTCAGATTTGCGTAAAAATAAAAATAATTTAAATACCGGGCCATTAGAAAGTTTTGTGCACCTGGCTGGAGTGAGCTCTGATGATTTC
>CALAJG010000079.1 GCA_937923375.1 uncultured Leucothrix sp. | reverse complement strand
GAGGCCGACGACGTATACCACTCCCCCTGCACATAACTCTGTAATTTATTCACCGGATAATTTCACTCACTAAAACAGAAGACTAAGAAGCTCAGACAACAAGCATATCAACGGGGCAGCAGCAAACCGCCAAAAACCTTGATTTAAAGTAGAAATTCATAAATATTAATATGATACACTTTTCCAGTCAAACTAATAATTTCCGTATCACAAAACCCTCAACACACAAAAAAGCCCGATCCAAAATCGGGCTTCCTAAAACATTTGGAATCGTAAACTCAGACTTAGCCACCGCCGCCAAAGCGACTTGTGGTATTTGATTTACGAAGACCTTTCGAGCTTATCTATCTTTCCGCAATGACAATAACCGTAGCGAGGCGGCGTAGTAAATCAAATACCACAAGCCGCCCCATCCCAATTATTTAATACGACTAGCCCAACGATCCGCAACCGTCTTCGCCGCATCGCGGCCACCAAAGCCAAACGCCAACGCCGCCGCAATTGCAACCGCACCAATCGTAAAGCCAAACGCCATGTTAACAATATTATCCGCAAGACCCATCGCCTTCAGACCCATCGCCAACACCAACCCAAGGATCGCCAAACGCGCAACATTGGCTAAACCAACACTACCTGAAGCTGACAACTTGTTATAAGCGATTGTACTAAGCACATTACCAATCAACAGAATCAATCCACCGATCAAGATACCACCGCCAAACTCTAAGATCTTAGCGAAGATAGTTGAAATCACCTCAATACCCAGCGTGTTAACAGCCGCCGTAGCTGCAGTTAACATAGCGAAGAACATGATCGTGCCACTAATCAATTTAGTTGGCGTAAAGGTAGGACTAAACAAGCCCTGCACACCTAAGCGCTCAGGCATTGAATCAACATTCAAACCTTCCAAAATACCGCCTAAGATAGAGATAACAAACTTAGCAATGAAGTAAGTTACGCCAAGGATAATCGCCGCTCCAATGATATTCGGAATGGCCGCCATTAGTTTGTTGATCATATCTGAAGCAGGACCGCTGATCGCTGGGATATTCAAAACACCCAATGCAGCTACCGCAATCGGCAATAAGATAATAGCGAAAACAAAAGAAGCACCCAGTTTGGATACTTTCAGACTGTCATTGCCAGTCTTAGCCAGCAGCTTGTCATCAACTTTCTCTAAGCCAACGCCAACCAATTGAGAGACAATCTTAGCGATGATCCAACCGGCATAGCCAATCACACCCGCACCAATGATATTTGGAATCGCAGTAAAGAACTTTTCAACCATTTCTTTTAACGGATCAAGTACGCCAGTCAAACCAAAGTGCTGTAACACGGCCATCAATACAAAGATGGTCAATGCCGCCTTAATGAGCCCGGATACTGGCGAAACCAGATTGTGATTCTCTAAGAAGCCGACACGACCCAACAGCTTCTTAATAATGCCAGCCAGAATCTTAACGATAAACAAACCGACAACTAAAATAAGTAAACCGAGTAAAGCGTGCCCTAACTTACCCGACATTAGTGAAGTGATACTTTCCATGACTAGCTTCCTTTAACTAAATTTTATCTTTATCTGATTATCGTCAGGTCAATGCGACGATTCTTGTTACGACCTTTTTCTGATGCGTTATCAGAAATCGGCTCAGACGCACCTAAGCCTTCAACTGAAATTCTTTTTTCATCGATACCCAGACCGACGAGTTGATTCTTCAGATTCTGGCTACGCTTAAATGACAGTGTCAAATTCTCTTCTGCCGGCCCTGAACTGTCAGTGTGACCGCGCAGTTTGATATTGACGTCTTTATAGGTATTCATAATTCCGGCAACACCCAGAATCTGATTTGAGGATTCTGGATTTAACAAATCAGAACCCGGGAAAAAGGTTATTCGATCAAACACGATTGGCTGACCAGAGTCGCCCTGTAAAATTGACCGTTTAAAGTCACTCTCAAATCCCTGCTTTGGAATTTGGATGCCCCGACCATCTGGAAGTGTAAAATCAGTTCTTGCCAGTTCGTCTTGCATATTGAATGGCTCTGCCGCTACTTCCTCGTTGGTCAGCACTTGACTTGTTGCAGTCTCATTTTGCGATTCTGGTTCAGGCTCCGGTTTTGCCTGCGCCTCTTTTGTTTCAACCGGCTTTGCCGGTATTGCGAGCTCAGCTTCACCCGCCTTCAGCTCTGACTGTTTAGCCTGAAAACGTTTTTCATCCGCTAATTTCTGCGCTGCTGTAGCTGCCGCAAGGCTTGCCGCTTCAGATTTGATTTTAGCCGCATCTCTTGCCTGAGCCTCAGCGCGTGCTTTTTCCTCAGCAGCTGCTTGATCCAATGAAGTATTTTCTTCTGAATCAGTCGAGGCGATTTGCTGAGCATTTTCTGCCTTATCGCTTTCTGCTTCAGCAGATGTGCTAGCTTCTCTAGCTAAGGAGTGTTCATTATCAGAAGCATCTGCCTGCTGCTTGTTAGCGTCACCCGCTAGTTCTAGTTTCTGTCGACCAGTCGGAGGCACAGCGCTGTCTGGCACGGGACTAACTTGTGCAGTTTGAGGGGGGCCAAAAGCTTGACCGATAGAAGAAGCAATCGGTTGGCAACCTTTCATGAAAAACAGATACATCGCCCCAAAAAACAAAATGACTGCAAAAGCTATGGTATGTTCCTGGGATGGTGTTAGATCTTGGTCAAAATCTTCCTGATCTGACATTTGTTAAATGCTCCTTATTCACAGCACAGCGTTAATCTGTGTAAGTGTCAATGTCGGCTAGATTGCAATATTTACGCTGAGTAGCGGTTATAGCGTGTAAAGTTCATGTAGATTCTATTTAATTTCATTTAGGTTTTAGCACTAAATCAGCGCCAGATAAAGTGATATTAGTATTTTTTTCGAACATAGTGAAATTGATTTATACCAAAGATAGGATCAAAATAGATCGTAACCCGTGACCCTCATATTTTAAAAAAGCCAATCAACAGGAGATCATCATGAAACGTGCCATCACATTGCTTACCACGGCCGTTAGCATCGCCCTATTTAGTAGCGCAGCCTTTACCAAAGAATCCCGTTATCCAGAGTTCGGCAACGGACGCATCGAACAGAACCTTGTTAAAGCCAGCGAATACATGGTCTCATCAGCCAATCCTTATGCCAGCGAAGCCGGTATGCGGATAATCGCCAAAGGAGGTAGTGCCATCGATGCTGCTATCGCGGTGCAGATGGTATTGAACTTAGTAGAGCCGGAGTCCAGCGGTATTGGTGGCGGAGCGTTCGCCCTCTACTGGGACAATAAACAAAAAAACCTGTCTAGCTATGATGGCCGCGAAAAAGCGCCAATGCTAGCCGATGGCAAGCTCTTTCAGGAAAACGGCAAGAACATGAGCTGGTGGGAAGCACTGGCCGGTGGGCGTGCAGTTGGCGTGCCAGGCCTTATTGCCATGATGGAAAAAGTCCACAAAAAACACGGCAAATTACCTTGGGCTGAGCTATTTGAAGACGCGATCAAACTCAGTGAAGAAGGTTTCGAAGTATCCCCTAAACTAGCCGCCTCCATTGCTAAACGGACTAATCCTGCACTGGGTCGTTATGAAGCCACCTGGAATTATTTCTTTCCTGGCGGCAAGCCGTTACAAGCGGGTGTTATGAAGAAAAACCCTGAGTTCGCCATGACGCTGCGTCGCATCGCCTTACTTGGCTCCAAAGGGTTTTATAA
>CALAJG010000078.1 GCA_937923375.1 uncultured Leucothrix sp. | reverse complement strand
TTCTTTAGGTGTGCTCTTCCTACCTAGAAGCGCATTCCGGTGAGGAAAGCGACCATATTTCTCAACAATGCCTCGATGATGTTGAGCAAAGCGTGCATTTTCTTCTAGTCCAGCGGCTTCAAAGCGTGCGACGCAAAGATCCTGATCATCCATGTTTTCGCTGTGCATCAAGGGCATATAGAGAAAAGCCAGCTTGTCTTTGTCAATCTTTTGATCAAAATCTTCGATGATGGCGTGCTTAGCAACCATCACTGCATGCTGCTCGGTACTAAAGGCAATGGCTTTGTTGCGAAACATGTTAAGAGGAAATTGATCTAATACAATACACAGTGCAAGACAGCCTTCAGGCGTGTCTTGCCATTGTTGCAGATTGTTATCAGCTGCGTACTCCCAAAGAAATTCGTACTTATCTTTAATTAAGGTATCGATCGCTTCAGTGGAATTGAACCAATGAGATTTCATTGGTTCGCTGAACCAAAAAGTCAGTATTTCTTCGGGCTGATACATCGGTTAAGTTACCCTTTCTTCGGCGCATAAATATCAGTACAGGTTCCTTCGGCAACTTCAGCAGCGAAGTTGAGTGTTTCTGACAGGGTAGGATGAGGATGAATAGTCAGACCGATATCGTGTGCATCCGCGCCCATTTCCAAGGCCAATACGGCTTCGGCGATTAACTCGCCAGCATTAGAACCTACGATGCCTGAGCCTATAAGCTTACCTGAGGCTTTGTCAAACAGTACCTTTGTAAAGCCTTCGCTACGACTTCTGCTGAGTGAACGGCCGCTAGCAGCCCAAGGAAATACGCCTTTAGTGTACTCGATACCTTTTTCTTTGCAGGAGGTTTCGGTTTCACCCATCCAGGCAATTTCCGGGTCGGTGTAGGCAACAGAAGGAATAGTGCGCGCATCAAAATAAGCTTTATGACCCGCAATCACTTCAGCTGCTACTTTTGCTTCATGAGTCGCTTTGTGTGCGAGCATAGGTTGACCTACGATATCGCCAATCGCAAAGATGTGATCTACATTCGTTCGCATCTGATTATCAACCGCGATGAAGCCGCGTTCATCAACCTCAACGCCAGCGTTACCAGCATCGATCGCTAAACCATTTGGACTCCGTCCGATAGCCACCAAAACGCGATCAAACGTTTCTGTTGCGGGTGCTTTGTCGCCTTCGAAATGACAGACTAAGCCCACGTCAGTTGGCTCGATAGCGGTGACTTTTGTATTGAGGTAAATATTTTCATACTTGGCTTTGATGCGTTTTTCGAGTGGGCGGATTAAATCTTTGTCCGGACCCGGTATAAGTCCAGGGGAGAGCTCGACCAAGGTAATATTCGTGCCTAAGGCATCATATACCGTCGCCATCTCCAGACCGATAATACCGCCGCCAACGATCAACATACGTTTGGGAATTTCAGCCAGTTCCAGAGCGCCAGTCGAGTCAATGACCCGAGGATCATCCCACGGTATGAAGGGGAGTCGCGTCACTCGTGAACCTGCCGCGATAATACAGTTGTCAAAACTGATGGTTTGAGCTGAGCCATCTTCATCTGTGACCAGTAAGCTATTGGATGATATAAACTTTCCAAAGCCTTTGACGATAGTGACTTTGCGTTGCTTGGCAAGTCCGACAAGGCCGCCGGTCAGCTTGTTAACGACACTATTTTTGTGCTCTCGCAATTGATCAAGATCAATCTTCGGTTCTGAGAAAGTCACTCCTTGCTCAGCAAATTCAGCGGCTTCATTGATGATCTCAGCGGTATGAAGCAAAGCTTTTGATGGGATACAGCCAACGTTTAAGCAGACGCCTCCAATTTGCGCATAACGCTCGATCATAATGACATCCAAGCCAAGGTCCGCTGCACGAAAGGCTGCTGTGTAACCACCAGGCCCAGAGCCAAGTACCACCAGCTGCGCATGTTTATCGGCATCGCCTGAAAAGGTAACGGCTGTCGGTTTAGCATCACTATCTGGCGCAGTGCTTGAGTCAATGCCAGAAACTTGTGCAGAAGTTTCTTCGGAAGGAGAGTCTTTGGCAGCTGGCGCTGATTCATCTGGCGCTGAAACTGCAGCCTCAGAGGCTGCAGCGGCTGCCTCAATTTTAAATATCGGCGTGCCTTCTGAAATCATATCGCCGATTTTGACCATAACCTCAGTCACAACACCTGCATCAGTGCAGGGGATTTCCATCGAGGCTTTGTCAGTTTCTACCGTAATTAATGAATCTTCCGGTTCAACCGAATCACCTTTGGCGACCAGTACTTCCGTTATCTCTACACTGTCGAAGTCGCCGATATTCGGGACTAAAATAGTTATTTCCTGACTCATAATGCCTCCTAAACCAGTAAACGGCGAATGTCGGTTAACATACGGCATAAATAAGTAGTGAACTGTGCACCGAGTACGCCATCAATAACACGATGATCATAAGATAGTGAGACAGGGAGCATCGTGCGAGGTGCGAATTCTGAGCCGTTCCAAACTGGAGCGACCTTGGAGTTTGAAACACCTAAAATTGCTACTTCGGGTAAGTTAACTATCGGCGTGAAGCTAGTGCCACCGATGCCGCCTAAGCTTGAGATGGAGAATGTGCCTCCCTGCATATCGGTGGGTTTTAACTTTTTACCTCTCGCTTTAGAGGCTAAATCTCGCACTTCATTAGATAACTCGATTAATGATTTGGTATCAGCATCCCGTATTACCGGAACCACCAAGCCATCTGGCGTATTTACTGCGATACCAATATGATAATAATCCTTAATTATCAGGTTCTCACCAGTAACATCCAACGAACTGTTGGCGCGTGGGAATTGTTTTAGTGTGGCAACAACGGCTTTGATAATGAAAGCCAGCGGGGTGATTTTAACCCCTTCTTTTTCCATATCTTTAGCCAACTGTTTACGAAACACTTCCATTTCGGTGATATCTGCTTCATCAAACTGCGTAACATGCGGTGCGGTTACCCAGCTGCGATGTAAATATTCTCCCGTCAGTTTATTGATTTTAGTCAGCGGTTCGGTGGTAATTTCACCCCACTGGCTAAAGTCAATTTCTGGCATTGGCGTTACACCAAGAGACATGCCACCGCCCGCTTTTGGA
>CALAJG010000077.1 GCA_937923375.1 uncultured Leucothrix sp. | reverse complement strand
TATCTGGTGCTGGGATGTGTGTTTGAGTCGCTGTCGATGATTCTGCTGACCGTTCCTATCTTTGCACCCGTTGTAGAGGCGTTGGGCTTTGACTTGGTTTGGTTTGGTATATTGGTGGTTGTGGCGACTGAGATTAGCTTGATTACGCCACCGATAGGGCTGAATGTGTTCGTTCTCAAAGGGGTGTTGAAGGACGTGCCGGTTAGTACGATTTTCAAGGGTGTTACGCCGTTTTGGATTGCGGATATCTTTAGGTTAGTACTGTTGGCGTTGATTCCGGCGATTGCTTTGTTTTTGCCGTCGATGATGTAGAGGTATTGACATCGATGCATTCTAGCCCATGATCGAGAGTTCAGCACTATATCGATTTTACGGGCTAATCGCCTCAGGCTTTTATGAAAACACTTTACGCACAACTATTGCTCGCATTTTGTTTTTTTATAGGGGCAACAGCAGAAGCGATAGATTTCACTGAAGAAGAAAAAGAATACATTGCCGCCAATCCCAAAGTTACGGTGGCGATGATGCCGGACTTTACGCCTTTCACATATTATATTGAGAATACACCTGTTGGTTTTGAGCATGATTTGTTGAAGATCATTTCAAAAAAAACGGGCTTGTATTTCGAAAAAATATTTTCAAATTGGTCAATCAACTACAACGCTTTTAAAAATAAAGAAGTTGATATGATCACTAGTATTTCTTATAAAAAATTTAGAGAACCCTTTACGATTTTTACTAGTGCTTATTATGAAATACCTATCATGATATTTGTCAGGGATGACTTTGGTGAGTATTCGGGGATAGATAGTCTGGAAAATAAAAAAGTAGGCGTCTTAAAAGATGTTTTTTATATAAAAGAACTTGAAGAAATGAACACCATGGATCTTGTTTATTATGATACTTATGAAGAGCTTACCGAAGATTTGGTGTTTGGTAAGGTAGATGCTTTGCTACAAAACCTCACTAATATAAATTACCTGATCAAGAAACATTCTTATACCAATATAAAGCTTGCTAGTGAGCTGAGCTTGAAAAATACCAAGAGAGAAGACTTACGCTTTGGTGTTCAAATCGAAAAGCCGCTGCTCAGTACTATTATGCAAAAAGGGCTTGATAGTATTACCAAAAAAGAAAAAGAAAAGTTAATAAACAAATGGATGGGGTCTATTCAAGAATACGCTGGCGGGCATATTGAGCTGAGTCACAATGAGATAGCGTATCTTGATAAAAATACGATCAAGTACTGTATCAATCCGTCTGGTTTGCCTTTTGAAGGGCTAAATGATGAGGAAGAGCATGTTGGAATGAGTGCTGACTATTACAGCCTGTTCGAGAGAATGCTGTCTGCAAAGTTTAAGCTTGTAAGAACTGATAACTGGAATGATTCCATCAATCATATCAAACAAGAAAAGTGTGACATGTTGGCATTAGGTATGGAAACACACGCTAGAAAGGAATATTTGAATTTCACAAGTCATTACATTGAAGTACCACTTGTTGTCGCGACTAGGGTAGATGTCCCATTTATTAATAATATTCTTGATTTAGAAGGGGAAAAAATAGGGATTATCAGAGGCGATGCCTTTGTAAATATACTTCGACTAAAATACCCTTCGCTTACCTTGGTCGAAGTCGACAATATTAATCAAGGTCTTGATAAGGTAAAAAATGAAGAGCTATTTGCTTATGTGGATACTTTAGCGAGTATAGGCTATGAGTTTCAAAGTGAGTATTTTGGAGAGCTAAAAATTGCCGGTAAAATATCCGAAGACTTAAAGTTATCTATAGCTGTTGTAAAAAAGGATCAAGTTCTATTAAATATTTTACAAAAGGCCGTTAATAATTTGACCAACGAAAAGCATCGGGAGATCCTGACTAAGTGGGTTCCCATTAAATACCAAAGTCAGGTTGACTACACGATGCTTTGGGCAGTTCTTCTTGGTGCGTTTTTTGTCGTTGGCTTGATTTTTTACTGGAATATGATGGTCGTAAAAATCAGAACCAAAGCTAAAGATGACTTTTTGGCAGTGATGAGCCATGAGTTACGGACGCCTATGAACGCAATAATAGGTTTAAGCGCGCTGCTTAAGCTCAGTTCACTTGATGCTACACAAAAAACCTATGTTCAAAAGCTAGAGGTGTCAGGTGGTTACATGATGCAACTTGTAAATAACTTGCTAGATTTTGCAAAGGTTAAAAATGATGGTTTTGAGTTGGCACAACAAGGCTTTCGTTTAGATATAGCCTTACGTTCTGTAAAAAACATTCTGGAGCAAAAAGCACAGGATAAAGGGATTGAGTTGAGTTTGGTAGGGGAGGACTTGCTGTCAGTATCAATCGCCGGGGACCGTGAACACTTATCTCAAGTTTTGATAAACCTTGTAAACAATGCAATTAAATACACAGAAGAGGGCAATGTCACCTTAGAGGTCAACCAGCTGACTTCTTCAACGCAGAACTCGGTTCGGCTGCAATTCAGAGTTGCAGATACTGGCATTGGTATTGCCGCAGAAGATATAAAAAACTTGTTTGACCCTTATCAACGAGTGAATAATTCTCAGTCAAACTTTAATGAAGGTGTTGGCTTAGGCTTGGCGATTAGTAAAAGCCTAGTCGAACTGATGGGTGGACAATTGAAAGTTAAGAGTAAGGTCGGAGAGGGAAGTTGTTTCTACTTTGAGTTAGTCTTTGACATTGCAGAAGACTTTGCCGTTTCCCAAGAAATTCTCTCTGAAGACTTAAACAACTTTGTTTTACCGGCAGGAATTCAGATTCTATTAACGGACGATGCTCCTTTGAATCGTTATGTTGGCGGAGAAATGATAAAAAATATGGGAGGGAATGTTTCTTTTGCATCAACAGGAGAGGGCGCGATTGCTCAATTACAGCAAAGAAGTTTTGATGTGATTTTGATGGATATTAGCTTGCCTGGAAAAGATGGTTTCGAAGTAAGTCGGTGGGTTAGAGCGCATGGACTAAATCCTAACATTCCTATAATTGCTTTAACTTCTTACGATCTGAGTCGGTTAAAGCAAGAGTATCAAGAAGCAGGAATCAACAGTTTTTTATCCAAACCATTTGCGTACCAAGAGTTATATCAAGTGATTTGTAGTGTGCTTGAGCGTGAGCAAACTAAACTAGCCTGACAATTTTCAGCAATTGGCCAAGAATTGTTCCAGATTTTTGATGAGGGCTTCGCATTGGGCTACCACTTCTTCTCTAAACTCTGGTAAGTGAATTTGTCCATCGTTACCTGATTCAATCAGATCTAAGCTTTTGGCCAGACTATTAGCGGTGAATAGGCCGATGGTGGATTTTAATCTGTGTGCTTGCTTGGCTGAGGCTTCCCATTGTTGGTTTTCAAGTGATGTTTCTAAAGATGCTTGTCCAAGTTTCAACTCAATCACTGCTTTTTGTGCAATTGTTGATATCTGATCAGGTGTAAGCAATGCGCTTAGACCTTCAATAGCTGTTTCACAAGTATTTATATTTTTGGGAGCTTTCATTGGTTTTTTACTAAGTCTCAATAGGGATCATACGCCCCATTATAGTTACCGGTTGTTAATGTAGTGTGGTAGCTGCTATTGGCTTGTGCTCTTCAACCTCATTATTGACAGTCAGCGCTTTAATCATTGCATCATATCCTTTACCAGCAAGGCTGAGTGACAGTAGATCAAGCGTTTCTGGTGGAATTGGAAAGTCCTTACAGCTTTCTTCCGCCTCTCTTCCAGTACAGAAAAAACGGTAGTGAGGGCACTGCGGCCAAAATGCAATAAGGTCGGCTGTAGATACATCGTAAAACGCTTTGAGATAGATGGAGCCTGAAACTAAGCGCCAGTAAGGTTGATGTTTTTGTCCTAGAAGGCCGTTGATTTCTTTCTCCAGATACACCCAATCTATGGATTCAGACAACCTGTACAGCCAATGATTTGCATTCATAACATTCCACCAATCAAGAATTATTTAAGCCCAACTCCGTCAATATAAGATAATCGACTATCGGCCAATATAATCCTGAAGTATCAATAAGCTACTTAAGTATCGATTGCGGTTGTTTTTTATACTTAAATCAGGTTTCGGCGTTTAACTAGGGAGGGCTGACTTGCTCAATTTCTTAATGGTTCAAAAGATTTTGTTGTTGAGAGATTTTGATAGCAGAAGCCCTGTTTTTTGCACCCAGAGTAGTATACAGGTTGGAGACATGACGCTTTACAGTGCTTTCAGCTAACCCTAGTTTTCGAGCGATCGCTTTGTTGCTGTCTCCTGAAACTAATAGCTCTAATGTTTCACGCTGTCGCCAAGTGAGTTGCTTGAGCTTGTTGTTGCTGGGAGTATGAGGTTCCTTGAGCCAGACTTGTTCTGGTATATAGGCTTTTCCCTCTGATAGCTGGAGCAGAGCTTGTTTCATCTCTTTGAGTGATGAGGTTTTACAGATATATCCTTTAGCACCGATTTCGAATGCATCTTGAATATGAGAGCGATTTTTTGATGCGGAAATAATGCATACAGGGCCATTTTGGCTATCAACAACCCTCCTTAGAGATGACTCCCAGCCGTTTGAATCTGCATTTGACATAAATAAATCTAGCAACAAAAGGTCGTATTGATATTTGTCTGTTAGATTAATTGTCTCAGACCAATTTTTGGTATTAGATATCGAGCTATCTTGAAACAAAGTCTTTAGAATCATTTCTAAAGATTCACGAAATAGAGTATGGTCGTCGGCTAACAAGATATCCACACTTCCCTCCAAGTTGTTAGTAAAGTCATGCTACCAAAGTCGAAGGCAATTTTAAATTTTGTTGTCGGCCTTCTTCACACGAATATTATTAGCACCAATTTTTTTATTGTTAAGATCCTTCATAGCCGCCTTAGCTTCCCCAGCCGCAGGCATCTCCACAAAGCCAAAGCCCTTAGACTCACCGCTCACTTTATCCATCACCAAATCACAGGATTGGACCTCACCAAAGGCTTCAAATATGGCCTTTATTTCTGGCTCTGTGGTCGAGCGATCTAAGTTGCGTACTAATAATTTCATGACATGTCCAAAAGTGTAATGGGGAGAAGGAGACTAACACAGTCAGTCCAATAGCGCTCTTAACTCAACCATGACGCGTTAGCTGATGCCGCTGCTCGCTTGGTCTATGAAATAATTAGCATTCTTTTTAACGATGTCATCAGGTGTAGAGATTTTCAAGTGACGCCTCTTTTTGCCAGCACCTTCCAAAACTGCATCATCATCCGCAAAACCAGCGCCGTCGCTAAATTCGATAGAGATATGCTCCTTGTAAGTATAAATGCCACCGATGAGTGCGCCTGATAGATTAAAGACTAAACCGCCATATTTAATATCTTCAACAAGGGTCTCATTCTCCTTCAAAAACAGATCTCTTATCGAGGTTACCAGCTCAAATTGCTCCGCGGATGTTAGCTGTGTATCAGCAAGAAAATCATTCACTCTTTCATTGTCCGAAATATTCATTTTTCCTCCAAGTCATAAACCAAAAAGCCAGCATAAAGCCGGCTCTCTGTCGTAATCAATGTTGCTAAAACTATCTACTTAATCAACGTATAACAAGGCTCATAGCTAGTCGCTTCAATCTTCATCCGCTTCTGATCAACAAACGAAGCTAGCATTTTATCCATGCGCTGCATAATGTCAGCGTCGCCAGTGATCTCGAAGTTGCCGTGTTCTTTAATCGCCTTCAGGCCTTCTTCCTTAACATTACCCGCAACAATACCTGAAAACATGCGGCGTAAAGCGGCAGCCAGTTTGTGACTTTCCTGATCTTTGTGTAGGTTCAGGTTACGCATGTTTTCGTGTGTTGGTTCAAACGGCTTTTGGAAGTCACGATCAATTTTCAACATCCAGTTAAAGTAATACGCGTCGCTATTGGCTTTACGGAAGTCCCGAACTTTCTGCATGCCATCCGACATAAGCTGTGCAACTCGCTGAGGGTCATCAACCACAATCTCATATAGCGCTTGGGCTTTTGGTCCAAGTGTTGCACCGATAAACTCATCGATTTGATTAAAATAATCTTTAGACGTCGCTGGCGCGGTAAACACTAACGGAAACGGAATGTCAGCATTATCCGGGTGCAGCAAAATCCCTAAGATATAGAGAATTTCCTCCGCCGTGCCCACACCGCCAGGAAACACCACGATGCCATGCCCGGTCCGCACAAACGCTTCAAGACGCTTCTCGATGTCCGGCATGATAACCAGTTCGTTTACAATCGGGTTAGGTGACTCGGCGGCGATTATGCCGGGCTCGGTGATACCTAAATACTGCCCCTCTTGATTTCGCTGCTTCGCATGACTTAGCGCTGCCCCTTTCATCGGGCCTTTCATGGCACCAGGGCCACAGCCCGTGCAGATGTCCATGCCGCGCAAGCCGAGCTCATAGCCAACAGATTTTGTATAGTCATACTCAAGGCGAGAAATCGAGTGACCGCCCCAGCAAACAATTAGCTGTGGGCCGGTTTTTGGGTGCAGCACATCGGCATTTCGCATGATATGGAACACTGCGTCAGTCGTCATTTCACAGTCGGTGAGGTCAAATTTGGGGTTATCCAATATTGCATCGTTGATATAAACGACGTCGCGCAATACCGAAAACAGCTGCTCGTTAATTCCCTGAATCATCTTACCGTCAACAAACGCTGAGGCCGGTGCATTGACCAGTTTCAGCTTGATGCCACGCTCCTGAGAAACCACTGAGACTTTAAATTTGGCAAACCGGTTGAGCACTTCATGCGTATCATCCGACTGATCGCCAGAGTTCAACACGGCCAAAGAGCAGTTACGATACAGCCGGTAGGCGCTGCCACGACTGTCGTCTAGCAGGCGGTTGACTTCCATTTTTGAGAGAACAGCTAGGTGCTTGGTGGGTGAAACTAGTGCGTCTACGACGTCGTGACTCATGCGCGCTTTTTCCTTTTAGTATTAATTTTTAGCGTTTTACGCCAACGTTATTACGAAACGATGAAGGTTTCAGATGTTTGTGACATAAGGCAATAGCCGCCTATCTTATGCCAATTCTGTGCGTATTTCTATCGATTGTCCCGCGACTAAAAATGTTGCATATCCAGCGGCTAAGACCGATAACGTTTTGCCGTTACCTAGCGGGATTGTTATGATCAGTCTCCACTTCAGATGGGCTCTCTTTTGAAACTATTTTCACCGATCCAGCGACTTCCTTTCGTTGAATTTATCGCATTGATGGCATTAACCACCTCTATTGTTGCGTTGACTGTGGACGCGATGATTCCTGCTTTGCCAGATATTGGCAGGGACTTGGGTGTCAGTGATCCAAGTCATCCGCAGCTGGTGATTTCAATGGTGTTTTTGGGGATGGGATTCGGTCAGCTGATTTTCGGTCCAGTATCCGACAGTTTTGGCCGCAAGCACTCGCTGTATATCGGCATTGTCGTATTTATCATTGGTTGCCTAATGTGCATTTTC
>CALAJG010000076.1 GCA_937923375.1 uncultured Leucothrix sp. | reverse complement strand
ACGACCGCATCGATACTCATGCGTTTATCTTGCGCGCCATGATGGAAATCACTCCACAGGACAAACGTCGTCACGGCTTGGTGCAATGGCTGATGCTAAACAAGAAGCTTAATCACTGGAAATCGACGCGTGCCACCGCAGAGAGTATCTATTCACTGGTTCACTACATGAAGAGTGAAGGCCAGCTCGGTAAAGAAGAGCGCTTGTCTGTCGATATCGGCAACACGCTGAAGAAAGACTTCGTGTTTAAACCTCATGAATACACCGGCGGCAAGCAACAGTTTGTGGTGAAGGATAAAGACATCACCCCCGATATGGCAACGATCAAACTAGACAATAAGAGCAAGTCACTGATGTTTGCCTCAGCCACTTGGCACTTCTCTACCGAGAAACCACCGGCGAATGCGCAAGGTGATTTCTTTAGGGTGACGCGTCAATTCTTTAAGCGTTCGCAGGTGAATAAAAAATGGACGCTACAGCCGTTAGCGCAAGGCGCGACGATTAAAGTGGGCGATCAGCTTGAGGTGCAGTTGACTTTAAGCAGCAAACATAACGCAGAATACGTACACCTTCGTGCGCCGCGTGGTGCGGGTTTTGAACCAATGGAAACGGAGTCAGGCTATCGTTGGCAGGGTGGTACGGGCTTTTATCAGGAGATACGCGATAGTGGCATGAACTACTTTTTTGACGCGCTACGTAAAGGGCAATACCAGTTCAAATATAGCTTACGCGCGACGACGTCGGGTAAGTTTAAGGTCGCTTCGGCTCAGGTGCAGAGTGTGTATGCACCGGAGTTTAATGCTTACTCTCGTGGTGATCGGCTGAGCATTCGATAATGACCGAACCAGCTAAAAATAAGCGAGGGAGTGACATATTTCACTCCCTGCTTACCCCCCTAGCCCCTATGCTATTAGGCAGCGTCCGATAAAATAATCGGTTGCTCAATGATTCCAGCACCGTATTTTTTATAAGCTGAAAACATTTTAGTATGATAGCTATTGCGCAAATAAGCTGGCCCATTGTATCGATAAGCGAATTTCTCAAAGTTCTCAAGCTCAAGGCTCGTTTGCCCAGCTTTCAAACGCAGCCATTTATCTAGTCGGTTATGCTGAATAAAACGTACAAATGCTTCCAACTGCTCAGCTTCACTCATCATCATGCATCGCATGAAATCTTCTACACTGCTGTAATCCAGTGTTTTCCAATGATATCCCATAATCTGAAATAGCCCCCAGGATGCTGATTCCAATGCGGCGGACTCATGAATGACTTTAGCCTTTTCCAGTCGAGCGATCTCACGAACCCCTCCTTTGTAACCACCATAGCTTTTCTGCAGGATATTGGCGTTGTCTTGTGAATATTGCTCAGGATCAAGGCCATGCTTTTTCAATCGCTTCCAGAACACGTGGCGCTCAAATAATATTTTTGGAAAATTATTCAAAAAACCAGAACCGCGAGATTCAACTTCATTCACTGCCTTAATTGCGGCCAACTCAATGTCTAGCTTATCTGCGGCCTTAACCAAGTCACTCTCAGAAAGAAATTGCCCGGAGGTTTCATGAAGGTAATGACTGGCAATCAGCATCATCACCTTCCAGGTTTTCTCACCAATAATGCCATCCATTACTAGTTGGTTTTCCCATTGAAAAGCTATCACCGCCGCTTCCATGCTCCGACCAAACTTACCATCTACTACAAGGCTATAACCAAGCCCCAAAAGCATCGATTGCGCCTGACTCACTGCATTATGGTTGGTGCTGTGGATTTTGATTGTCTGAAACACCTTGTCCCCCTTTCGTTTTGTTTCAAACACATTCTTCTCTTCCAGGTTGGAAATCAAACGTTATTGAATCATTAGTTTTGCGAATGATTTGAGCGAGTTGATAACAAAGTAATTTGATTGCATCGCAATTGCCAAAAATTAAACTGCGATGCAATAACGCTTGATAATTTGCACATTAATTGCGCATGTAATTTAATAACATTGAGGATGGTGCAAAGATTATACTGTTCGGGAGCTATATAAATATTCTATTCATCTCGAACAATTAGAATGAAATTTAAACATTATAATTGGGGATACACCATGAAAATAATAAGATATGGCCTGCTTGGCTGTGCACTTATGTTTAGCGCTAGTGCACAGGCAGCAAGCTGCCAAGTAACTTATAAAGCAAAGAAAATACAAATCGACCGCTTCTTATTTCAGGAAGTACAAAACCTTAAATATCGCTCAGGCATCTTGACTGGTACGGGTACAACTAAACGCCAGTGCAAACAAAACGCTCTCAGGAAAATCACTAAAAACAATTGGACCGTGACCTTTGCTGCGATAAAAATGAAGTAGCAAATAATGATAGGCCAAAAAAATCCCGACCTAGATCAACTCTAGTCGGGATTTTTTGTGAGTATGGTTTTGATTAGGCGGGATAAAAGAAGCCCACCATCTTTGCCCCGTTAAGTAGTCTCTTCAAGTGGCGGCAAACCGTAGATACCACCGGCATCCACTTCTAACCAGTAGCCTTCTTTAGTCCTTACTTTCACCAGGCTCTTTTCAATAAACTTAGCACCAAGCTCTTCTCTGAGACGCTTAATTGACTGTACGGCATGATCTCCCATGTCTACTGAATGCAGCGGCTTACCGATGATCCGGTGGTGTGCCAATTTCTTGAGGTTTTCAATTTGTGCTTTGTTTAGCTCAAGCTCCAGATTGTTTAGTTTTATCCTATTAGCAGGCAGAAATTCCAAGCGTTCACAGAGAAAGCCTGACTCACGCCACTGGTCAATTTTTTTCAGGTCTAACGTTCGTAAGTGCATTTGGTAAATCAATGTACCCAAAAGCAACAGCAAGGTCCCCATCAATATGCCAATAAGCGTTGTGTACAACGTCACGTTCATGTTGGCAAATGTGATGATTGAGGATATCGCTTGTGACACAGCACTATCAGTAGCAGAACCATCAGTTGCTGCTTGCTCCCAATATAATATCTGACTGCTTGACTGTAACTGCTCAGTAAGTGAGCCGCTACTGACTGCCTGCATGGCATAAATCACTGCAAAAAGCACCAAGACGACTAGAACGATAATCGACGCTGCGAGCCCACGCAGCAACAGCTGTTTGCCGATAGAACCATGTTCTCTTTTAATCATTTTTAATATTTCCTTACATCAGTTTACGATGAAGGCTTATGAAACTACCTTATAATCCCTATAGTTAAGGCGTGTTTAAAAACACCGAGAAATTCCCTCTCTAAAGTACAGCAAGCCCAATTAGTATAATTTTGTATCACTATAGCGATAAAGATTAACTGTCGCAATAAATAAATTGAATCAGGCCATATACTTTGATGACATATTTTTAATGATTAAATATTGAACTTATTTTAACCGACGACTAAAAATCACTCAGCGCGATCAATCGGTTTCCACTCATGTGCCAGCTGCATAGATTCAAGCTCAAAACAGTAATAATTGCCGCCACCTGCACCGGGTTGATCATACTTTCTGGCTATTGGGTATCCGGCTAAATGACACAGCAATAACGCTCCGACTGCACCATGAGAAACAATAGCAATAGCCCCAGCTGAAACGTCATCACCCAACAATGTGCTAGTTGCCTCAACGATGCGCGCTTGAGCCGCATCCGCTGTTTCCCACCCCCTAACAGAGTGCTGTGGCGCCGCAAAAAATTGATCCGCAATCATTTCAAATTCCGCAGACGGCAAGTAACCTGTTGCTGACCGGTCATTCTCGCCTAACGCTGCGATCTTTTGGATTGGCAACGAGAGGTGCCTAGCAAGCACTTCGGCACCATCAATCGCCTTCTTTTCGGTACTGCAATACACTGAGGTAATGTCATCGACCCAAGGGCTATCAAGCAGCCGATGCATACGTTCGAGTCCACGTTCAGACAGCGACCAATCGGGAACTGGAACATTTGCGTCAACCATCACTTCAGGATGCGTTATAAAATAGACTTGCCTCATAGGTACTCCTTTACCATTCACAGAGTTCAACACGTCACCTATCGAACCCGAAGAAAACTAGCAAACCGAGGTTTACCTTTTCTGGTCTTACCATAATGCTTATAAGTCACCTCAGCCCCAATGGGTGGTGGTGTGCGCCGTTCATCATCACTAAACCCAGACCCAACACGAAACCGCGTTCCATCTGGCATTTCCAATAATAAAGCCCCCAGCATCCCTAAGTACTTTCCTTTGCCTGGTAGGTGCATAATTACTCTCGCCTCAGCATCTGCAAATTTCTTCACTTTCAACAGATTATTGCTGCGCCCCGTTTTGTAGAGTGCATTTTGGTGATGCAACATCAAGCCCTCAGCACCATTCGCAATAACATCATCTAAATGCGTCATGAGCTCGGCGTGTGAAGCGATTCGGTACTGCCTTGCCAATTGAATGTGCTTACTTTCAATTGGCTCAATCAATGATTTCATTGCAATCAAACGATCAGAGAACGTGCCGGACGCATCAGGCAGCTCAAACACCACAAAACGAACGTCACGCCACTCCTTATCGACAGGATTATCTTTCTTGACGGTGCTTATCAACTGTTCAAAAGTGCTGCGGGCAATCCACAACTCCCCATCAAGGGCACGATTTGGCAGCCCTTCAGTAAACCATTCCGGTGCGGTATATTCGTTTCCCTGCCGCGAGATAAAACGGCGGCCATCCCAGTAGGCGCGCACACCATCGTACTTTTCACTGACCCAATATTGATCAATATCTGTGGCTTGTTTATAGACTTTCGCCAATAATAAATCAGGTTCTGCAAATTCTTTGGCACCTCCCATCTGAGGCGATAGGTAGAGCATCGATGCA
>CALAJG010000075.1 GCA_937923375.1 uncultured Leucothrix sp. | reverse complement strand
GTAGAGCGCCGCCCTTACAAGGCGGATGTCAGGAGTTCAAGTCTCTTATCACCCACCACGGAGCGGTAGTTCAGCTGGTTAGAATACCTGCCTGTCACGCAGGGGGTCGCGGGTTCGAATCCCGTCCGCTCCGCCAGTATTAAAGAAAAAGGATGCTTCTTAAGCATCCTTTTTTTTGCCTAAAATAAATGCATCGATACCCCTGAAAGCCCTGAATTTATTGGTATGGGCGGGCTCAATCAGGTATCATCGCAGCCATATAATATCAATCAAATTTATAGAGAAATCATGCTTCAAACAATTAATGATAAAGCGAAGGGTTGGGTTGCATACGCGATCGTTATTTTCATCAGTATTCCGTTCATGCTATTCGGGATTGGCTCGTACCTGGACGGTGGTGAAAAGGTAGTTGCTGCGACGGTTAACGGTGAAGAAATTGACTCCTCTGCATTGACCAATGCAACCTTACAGCAGAAGCAACGTCTCCAGTCTATCTACGGTAGCTTACCCCCGCAGATGGATGATAAAGCAATAAAAGAGCAAGTAATCGATGATTTGGTGAATAGAGAGCTCTTGCGGCAGTCAGTGGATGCTAATGGATACAGAGCAAGTGATGCTGAAGTTGGTGAGTCAATTCGCTCTATTCCGACATTTCAGAAAGATGGGAAATTTGATCAAACGACGTACCAACAGCTTTTGACCGCGAATCGACTTAACGCTGCGACATTTGAGCAACAAACGCGGGATGACCTGACGCTACAGCAAATGACCCGAGCCATTTCGTCGAGTAGTCTAGTGCCAAAGCAAGAGGCGGGTCTTTACCAGTCTCTGGTTGAACAAGAACGAGCAGGGCAAACCTATACCATCAGAGCTGACTCACACAAATCACAAGTAAACCCTGATAAAGAAAAAGTCAAAGCCTTCTATGAGTCAAATACCTCACTGTTTATGACGGCTGAGCGTGTAAAGCTAGACTATCTTTTAGTAGATCAGGATGTACTTGCTGAGGATATTGAAGTAACAGATGAGGCTCTTCAAAAGAACTTTGAAGATAACGCCACGCTTTACCGTACACCTGAACAGCGCAAGGTGTCGCACATCCTGGTCTCTGTTGATAAGCATGGTAAAGAAGGCGCTGAAAAACGCGCCGGTGATCTCTATGCTCAAATTGTATCGAAAGAAAAAGAGTTTGATGAATTAGCCAAAACTGAATCTGATGATACATTGGCTGTCGATATGGGCTTTCTGGAACTTCAGGATATGAATCCAGCGTTTGCAGAAGCTGCGGGCAAACTAACAGTGGGTGAAATCTCTCCGCCGGTTCTGACCCCTGCTGGGTATGAAATTATCAAACTCTCTGAAATCAAGCCAGAAGTAATTCCAGAGTTTGCAACGGTTAAGGATAAGGTAAAGAAGGCTTATCAAACTGAAGAAGCTGGCAAAATATTCATCGAAAAAATTGAAACACTGCAAACAACTACGTTTGAGAACGACGCTAGTCTTGAACCTGCAGCAGAGGCTATGAATGAAGAAATTCTAACCTCTGACTGGGTTACCAGAGCGGGCGGTGAAGGTATCGGTAAAGAAGCTAGAGTTCGTGAAGCTGCTTTTTCACCTGAAGTTAAAACCGAACGAGTCAACTCATCTTTAATTGAACTCAGTCCAACTAAGGCCCTAGTCGTCAGATTAAATACACATGAAGATGCGGCGGCGAAGCCGTTTGCTGAAGTCGAAAAGGAAGCAGCAGAGGCCTATATTGCTGCCGAAGCACGGAAACTAACTCTGGCTAAAGGTGAGGCATTGCTAGCTGATTTACAGAAAACCAGCGATTGGAAAGCACTTGAGACGATTCCTGAATTAAAAACAGAAGATGTTCAGACGTTTGAGAAACTAAAGCGCAATGATAGAAAACTATCCCAGCAGATTGTTAGTGAAATCTTCAAAGTTAACGCTAATGAAACCGAAGGAAGCAGTTCTTTCTCAAATGTTGTGCTGCCGAATGGAGATTATGTTGTTATCGGCCTAAGTAGTATCACGAACGGTTCGTCGGAAGTTAGTAAGGGCGGTTTAGCTAGCTTCAAAGCTGAAATTGCGCGTCGTGAGCAGGATGCTTTGCTTAAGGCAATGCGCGAACAGGCAGAAGTGGTTATCAATCAATCTGCGTTAGAAAATTAAATTGGAGTAACAAAAGGGCCTCCTTAGTGATAGCTCGCTAAGGAGGCTTTTTTGCATTAGTCAGGACCATAATATGAAAGTGCATCTAAAAGCCTTGGGTTGTCGATTAAACGAGGCAGAGCTTGAGCAGTGGTCGCATGCTTTTCGTGGCAAAGGTCATTCAATGGTTACCGATCATGAAGATGCTGATGTTGTGGTGCTGAATACCTGTGCAGTCACCGCTGACGCGGGTAAAAAATCACGCAAGCTGATGAATCGTCTCTACAGAGAAAATCCTGAAGCAAAACTTGTTGTCAGTGGTTGCTATGCTACCTTGGAGACTGACAAAGTAGCCGAACACTTAGGCGTTGACTTAGTGGTGCCAAACCCGCAAAAAGACCAGCTTCCGCAAATGGTCATGGACAAGTTTGCTGGCAATACGATGCCCTTAATTGCAATGGAGCCAGGTGAAACGAGTTTGTTTTCCCGCGGCCGTCAGCGAGCCTTTATAAAAATACAGGATGGCTGTCGGTATCGCTGTACCTTCTGCATTGTCACGGTAGCGCGGGGAGAAGAGCGTAGTCGGACAACCGAAGACATTCTCGATGAAGTCAATCGCCTTCAGACACAGGGTATACAAGAGATTGTCCTGACGGGGGTTCATGTTGGTGGCTATGGTAGTGATTTGGACACCTCGTTGTATAATCTAGTCAAGTCAATTCTTGATGAAACGGATATTTCCAGAATTCGGTTTGCTTCAGTTGAGCCATGGGACTTGCCGGATGAGTTTTTTGGCTTATTTGATAACCCACGGCTAATGCCGCATATGCATCTGCCATTGCAAAGTGGCTCAGATACGGTGCTAAGGCGCATGTCACGACGGTGTAAAACGGCTTCGTTTAAAGATTTAGTGCAGTATGCCAGGAGCAGTATACCGGGGTTTAATGTGACTAGTGACATTATCGTTGGGTTTCCGGGGGAAACTGAAGCCGAGTGGCAACAAACTTTGGAATACGTAGAGTCAATCGGTTTTGGCCATACCCATATTTTCTCATACTCAACACGTGCAGGTACCAAAGCCTCTCGCCTGGCTGATCCTGTTTCAGACTTGATAAAAAAACAGCGAAGTCTGGAAATGCATCAACTGGCAGAGAGAATGAAGCAATCATTTGCTGAGTCACAAATCGGCCAACAAGTGCCTATTTTGTGGGAACGACAAAAGCAGGCTGGCGGACTGGCAAGATATACCGGATATACCCCAAACTTCATGAAAGTTGAAACTTCCGTCAGTAACGCGGTCTTATTAGAGAATCGAATCGTCGATACTTCACTCGATGGTTACAATGTCGATACTCAGTCTTTAGTAGGAAACGTGAAATGATAATTAACAGGGTTGGATTTATTGTTAGCCTGATCCTGACGATGTGCTTCATAGTCGGTTGTAATGGTAAAGAATCAACCCCTGAGTCTATAGCGGCTGAATTCTGGCAGGCTGTTATCGATAAAGATATGGAAAAGGCAAAGAATCTGGCAACTTGGGATAGTGTTGATTATCTGAAATATATTCGATCTGGACAGCTGAAGCCTGAGCGTTATCAACTAGGTGAAGTGATGCGCGGGGACAGGAATGTGGTGATAGAGACAATGCTATATTCCCAACCACAGGGTCAGGCAAGCGTTAAAATTCCCGGAAGAACTGCTTTGATTAGCACTGAACACGGATGGCGTGTTGACCTGAAGCAAACGATTGGCAGTACGCTTAAAGAAACCGTCGGCACTGTTTTTGATCAGTTGAATAATTTAATGCAGGAAGGGTTGAAAGGGTTTGATAAACAACTTTCTGACTCTGTAAAGGAGATAGGCAAGGCGTTGGAAAAGAGTGCTGAAGAGCTCCGCGATGAGTTATCGAAGCAGCCTTTTAATAACCGACCTCAGCCAGAAATGACTATCCCGGAAGGCCAGAGAATTTAGCTGTGTTCAAAGCCAGTCACCGTTAATTAGATTGCTATAAAATCATTTTGTAATGCGACATTGTCCGTCGGCACATCCCAGGGTTGGGGTGTTTGCTCGTCAATGAGTTGGAAGTCGTAAGCAAACGCGATTAATTTAGGCTGGCTGCGTTTTGTTTTTCTAAAAGCAAAGGTGCGATCATAAAAACCGCCTCCCATGCCAATTCTATTTCCCGCTCTATCGATCGCCACCATAGGCATAATCACCGCATCGAGTTTTCTTGGGTCTGTCAATAAACTGTCTGGGCTAACATCAGGTTCAGGGATGTTGAAACGATTTAGTTTCATCGGTGTGTTTTCATTATACAACGCAAACTCGAGATGGTTTTCATTGTTCGCAGATAAAATCGGCAGGTAGAACTTTTTTTCTGTTAGAGGAGTTAAGTTCTGCAAATAGGTTGGATCGGCCTCGCCTCGTACAGGTAGGTAAAAAGCAATATGCATAGCATCATCCAAAATACCACTATCCAAAACCTGTCGGCATATTTCCTGTGAGTACTCAGCCTGAAGTTCTTTAGTTAGTTTTTGACGCTTCGCCTGAATGTGTTGGCGGATAACTGATTGCCCGATCATGGTTTAATTCCAGCTCATCTATACCAGAGAGATAATGCGATGTGGGGTGAAAGTGCGCCAACAAAAAAAAAGACCCCTTAATCCTATTGGAGCAGGGGTCTTTTGTAACTAGAGCAGTCTGAGACGTGATCCGGTTTTTATGCGGCTAGAGCGTATACCGTTTAGACGTTTCAGTTTACTAACCGTTGTCCCGTGGCGCAGCGCGATACGATAAAGCGTCTCACCACGTTTAACTCTATGTGTCTTGTAGATGCGGCGCTTAGAATTTGAGTAGCGACGTTTCTT
>CALAJG010000074.1 GCA_937923375.1 uncultured Leucothrix sp. | reverse complement strand
ACTTTCAGCAAAGGCATCTATCATCAGATCAAAGTGCTTCTGATAAGTGAGTCGCCCGACAGCGATCAAAAACTTTTTGGGATGACCCAAAGGTACGGCAGCCAATTCTTCCAACTCATCAAATGGAACGGGGTTGTATATTCTGGTGACATTATCCAGCCTTAAATCTTGTTCCAAGGTGGTTGCTATGTCGTCTGAAACCGGAGCGATTGCTTTGGCCAAGGGGTATATATTACTAACAAGTAGGCGTTCAATTGGGTTGAGGAAGTGAAAGTCAATATGCAGAGATGCAATAGTATCTCTGGACGCTAGGATCGAAGGATAATTGGCTGACTCCATGAATCCAAAAATATGATCAAACTGCTTCTGTCTGAAGAGTTTTTTTAGGCGATAGGCTCTTTTCAGAAGATTATAGGTCTTGCCCAGAAAGCTGGTTTTTTCAGGACAATCGATGTCAATAATCTCTCCGCCATATTTGTAGTCAATATTGGCACTGTCAAAAAGTATGACGGTGACATCATATCTTTTTGCAAATTCCTGAGACAATGTCGCGACAACGCGTTCACCTCCACCAGAACTTAGCGAGCTTATCACTAAGGCAATTTTTTCCATTTACAGGGCCTATATTGTTACTATTTTCAGTTTAGTGAGGTCATATTAGCAATATTAACTGAGTGCTTTATGCTCAGAGGACCAAAAGAGTAAAACTGTTTATGAGGATTAGCTTAATTTAATATTCAGTGCTTAGCACTACTGCGCTGATGAGTGTGCCGAGTCAGTGGATAGAATGGAAAGATATTGCGAATCATTAGTATTTACATTAGCATTTGTGCGCTATCTCCTGGTACAAAGAGACTACGTGGCGTCAATTTTTAGTTTTCGTGCTTGGTGGGTTATTACAATCGCAATCGTAATGGCACTACCGATAATTATTATTCTAGGGTTTGTGCTTCAGCCGTTTAATGAAAACTGGCAGCATTTACTGGATAACTTACTACTCGAATATATTAGCAACTCATTATTACTGATGCTTGGCGTGAGTGTTGGTGTGCTCAGCATGGGCATCATCACTGCGTGGCTAACGGCCAGCTGTGAATTTCCCGGACGCGTTTTCTTATCATGGTTGTTACTGCTGCCTCTGGCTATTCCTGCTTATATTATCGCCTACACCTATACCGGTTTGTTAGACTTCTCTGGCCCCGTTCAGGGTCAAATACGTGTTTGGTTCGGCTGGGGTTATGGTGACTACTGGTTTCCGGAAATCCGTTCCTTGACCGGTGCTATCTGTATGTTGTCTCTTGTACTCTACCCCTATGTGTACATGATGACGCGCGCGGCTTTTTTAGAGCAATCTATATCAGTTCTAGAGGCTAGTCGAACCTTAGGTGATTCTCCCTTAAGGGGATTTTTAAGCGTTGCTATACCGTTGGCCAGGCCGGCTATAATCACTGGCTTATCGCTAGCTTTGATGGAGACACTTGCTGATTATGGCACGGTTCAGTATTTCGGTATCAGCACCTTCACAACGGGTATTTTTAGGGCATGGTATGGGCTTGATGATAGTGTAACCTCGGCGCAGCTCGCTTCGCTTCTGCTGAGCTTTGTAGTGATCTTAATTTTACTGGAACGTTACTCACGTCGTGAGGCTAAGTTTCACAATTTGAGCAACAGGCAATCCGGTTCACAGCGTTTTCAGTTGAATGGATGGAAAGCAATTGCTGCATCGCTTGCCTGCAGTCTTCCAGTGATATTTGGGTTTATCATTCCAGCGGCGCAGCTTTTATACTGGACAATTGCTACGGCTGATCAGAGCCTGAATCACAGCTTTCTTAGCTTAGCCTTTAACAGTCTGATGTTAGCGCTTATGGCTGCCTTTGTTGCGGTATGTCTGGCTCTAATTTTGGGTTACGCAAAACGTTTATTGGCGACGCCATCGGTAGCTGGTGCGGTCACCGTTGCTTCAATGGGGTATGCAATACCCGGAACCGTCATTGCTATTGGCGTTATGTTGCCACTGGCATGGCTTGATAACACGCTAGACCAATGGTCAAGAAGTACGTTTGACGTGTCAACCGGACTGCTGTTGTCCGGTACCTTATTTGCGTTGATTTTTGCTTACACCGTTAGGTTTCTATCGGTATCCATACAAGCGGTGGATGCGGGTTTGAGTAAAATTAAACCTTCAATGGATGATGCGGGCAGAAGCTTAGGGTTATCTCCGTTTGGTGTATTGAAAAAAATACACTTTCCGTTGATGCGGGGTACCGTGTTTACTGCGCTGTTATTAGTCTTCGTCGATGTGCTAAAAGAATTACCAGCAACCCTGATTCTACGACCATTTGATTTTAACACGCTTGCCGTAAGGGCCTATGAAATGGCCTCTGATGAACGCTTGGCAGATGCCGGTGCGCCAGCTTTGATGATTGTGGTTGTCGGTATCGTGCCAGTTATCCTTTTGAGTCGATCAATTGCCAACACGCCAATTAAATCTTCTACTGAAAAGAGAGTGGTACTGTCATGAGCGTGTTACTGATCAATGATGTAAAGCTCGCCTATGACGAACATCTGGTCGTCGATAATGTTTCATTGACTTTAGAGAATGGCGAAATCGCGTGCTTGCTTGGGCCAAGTGGTTGCGGAAAGACTACCTTGTTGAGAGCGATTGCCGGATTTAAAACATTAGAAAGTGGAACGATTGAATCCTTAGGTCAAACCCTAAGTTCCTCTACTGTAACCGTGGCGCCTGAAAGAAGGCGCATTGGGATGGTTTTTCAGGACTTTGCATTATTTCCGCATCTCAATGTAGGTGACAATATTTGTTTTGGCGTGAGGCACCAAAGCAAATTGCAAAGACATCAGCGCAGAAAAGAGCTGCTTGAGCTTATTGGTATGACTGGATTTGAGCGCAAATACCCCCATGAGCTATCCGGTGGACAGCAGCAGCGGGTTGCTCTGGCAAGGGCCATTGCGTCCAAACCTCGTCTGCTGTTGCTGGACGAGCCGTTTTCAAGTATGGATGTTGAGTTGCGGAATTCTTTGGCAAAAGAAATTCGCGGTATTTTGAAGCATGAAAATATTACCGCCGTGATGGTAACGCACGATCAG
>CALAJG010000073.1 GCA_937923375.1 uncultured Leucothrix sp. | reverse complement strand
GATTCGGAGAATGATCATGGCTAAAGTATGCCAGGTAACAGGTAAGCGCCCAGTAGCGGGTAACAATGTATCTCACGCTAAGAACAGAACGCGTCGTCGTTTTCTTCCTAACCTGCATAGCCATCGCTTTTGGGTTGAAAGCGAAAACCGTTGGGTTAAATTAAAGCTGACTGCTAAAGCAATTCGTACGATTGATAAAGTTGGAATTGATGCAGTATTAGCTGACATGCGTAAGCGTGGCGAAACCGTATAACCGTTAGACTGAGGAATTTACAATGCGCGATAAAATCAAATTAGTTTCCAGTGCTGGTACAGGTTTTTACTACACGACGACTAAGAACAAACGTACGATGACTGAGAAGCTTGAGATGAAGAAATTCGATCCTAAGGTTCGTAAGCACGTGATGTTTAAAGAAGCTAAAATTAAGTAAGTGTTTTCAGATGAGGTTCGGCCTTGTCTTTTAGCATTTTGAAAAACCCAATCGTTGTATTGGGTTTTTTTATGCCTTAAGATTATACAAGTGGGTCGCAATTAGCCTTGGATTTATTCAACGGCTCCGCCTCCTCTTATCATTGGTACCCAATGATTTTCGTCGGAATGTCGCTCTTTTGAATATATCCAAGGCTAATTGCTAGATCAGTGGCGGCGGCAGGGATTTGGAATGGGATTTTGAGGTTTAGTTGTAACGTTATTGCACAGAGACATTTCGGCTCTGACAAAAAATTAATAATTCTAATAATTATGGGGAATGTCATGCAGGCTGCGAATCTGCTGATTCATGCAACGAACTTACAGCGCTTTTACGGGAATAATGCGGCGGTTAAGGGTATTGATCTTGAGCTGAAAGCGGGTGAGGTTCTGGGTTTACTTGGGCCTAATGGTGCGGGGAAGTCTACTATTCTTCAAATATTGGCTGGAACTCTTGCGCCTCATGACGGCACAATTCTCATTGATGGGATTGATTTGAAAGAGCAGCCTTTGCTCGCTCGCTCGAAAATTGGCTATCTTCCAGAAACACCTCCCCTTTATCGCGACATGACGATTCGCGAATACCTCAACTACTGTGGAAAACTGCACGGTTTAAAAGGTACATCACTCAAAGAAGCAGTCGAGCTAGCGATTGATGATTGTGAGCTGGGTAGTTTACAAAAGCGTTTAATTGGCAATCTTTCTAAGGGTTACCAGCAGCGTACGGGTATTGCGCAAGCCATCTTGCATCGACCACCTCTGATTATCTTGGATGAACCAACGGTAGGGCTTGACCCTTTACAGCTAGAGCAGATTCGCAACTTGATTCTGGAGCTTGGCGAGACGCATGGGATTATTCTTTCTACGCATATTTTACAAGAAGTTGATGCCGTTTGTGAGCAGGTTCAGGTCATCAATAAAGGCAGTACAGCGCTGAATGAGAGCTTGGAATCGCTAAAAGCACGTGGCCAGTCCTTGGATGATTTCTTTAATCAGCAGCTCACTCAAAAGCTGGAGGCTAGCCATGCTTAATATTGGCCTCTCAGAATTCCGACGGCTGTTTCGCACACCACTGGCTTGGGTTCTGCTAGCACTGGTACAGTTGATTTTAGCCTATTTATTTTTAGTGCAGATCGAAAACTACATCAGCACCATACAACCACAAATTATTGCCAGCCAAGCGCCTTATGGCGTCACAGACTTGGTATTAACCCAGCTATTTACTTACGCTGGTTTGTTGATGCTAGCGATCATGCCGCTACTTACGATGCGCAGTTTTGCTGAAGAGCGACAGAATCAAACACTGAGCCTACTTCGGGCCGCACCTGTTTCTGCAACACAAATCGTCTTGGGAAAATACCTTGCTCTTGAGCTATTAGTACTCGTTCTAGTCGGTATGATTAGCTTGATGCCACTGTCATTATTAATTGGAACATCGTTAGACCTTGCACAACTCCTTAGCGCTATTCTAGGGTTGTTTTTACTGTTGAGCTCATTTGCGTCTGCGGGGCTATATCTATCTTCCCTGACCAAGCAAACGATGATGGCCGCCCTACTCGGCTTTGCCTTCTTATTGATTCTAGCACTGCTGTATTTCGCAGGCACCCGTACAGAACAACCTAGCGATCTACTATTATATCTCTCGCACTTCGGACACTATCAAAACTTCCTTAGCGGCGTTTTGAATAGCACCGATGTGATTTACTACTTGCTGTTTATCAGCGTTTTTTTGGTGCTGACGATTCGCAAGCTTGATAACGAGAGGCTTGGCTAATGACTATCAAACGTCCTTCATCTATCGCCCGCCATATTAATCAGTTGATATTTTACGTTTTGCTGCTGGTGCTGACTGGCCTAGCCGCTTGGCTGAGTACGCGTTCAGCACAGATGGTTGATGTCACTTACGGTCAACGTAACACGCTCACACTACCAACCCAGCAACTACTGAAATCGATCGACGAACCACTAAACTTTGTGGCTTATCTTTCTGATGAAAAAGTGAAATTGCAGGCAGGCATGAAAAAACTGGTTGCAAAATATCAGCAATTCAAACCCGACACTACACTGGAAATGATTGACCCAAATCTAAACCCAGATCGGGCCAAAAGCGATCAGGTGCTCACCGAAGGACGGGTTATTCTACAGCTTGGCGAGAACAGTGAGAAACTCAGTTCTGTTGATGAAAGCACCATTGCAAACACACTGCAACGCATGCTGCGCAATGCTGTACCGCGCGTCATTGTGCTGGAGGGGCATCAGGAGCGCTCACCTTTTGATAAAGGCAATAGCGGCCTCAGCAAGCTACAGGATCGCCTTTCAGACAGAGGTTTCCGCCTACAGCCTCATGACATCCTCAAAACGCAATCGATTCCAAGGGACAGCAGCTTTGTAATGATTGCAGCGCCTTTGAAGCCTTATCTAGAGACAGAAGCCACTGTAATCAGTGATTACATCAAGTCAGGTGGCAACCTTCTGTGGCTAACTGAACCTAAAACACTAGCGGGACTGGGTAGTATCGGGCAACAGCTTGGTCTGAGCATACTGGAAGGCACCATGCTTAGTAACAATCCCAAGCTACAGGAAATGCTTGGGATTAAGCATCCTGCTGTTATGCCTATTATTCGTTTTAGCCACCCTCTATTGAAAGACATGACCACGCCGGTACTATTGCCGTTTGCGACAGCGGTTGAAGCTGACGCTGAGATTGAAACCGATTGGCAATACACACCTTTACTTACTACCGAGGCGCAGAGCTGGTTGGAAGTGGGCAAAATCAGCGGCGAGATCACTCGTGATTTTACCAGTGGCGACTTACCAGGACCGATGAGCCTTGGCATGAGTCTGACACGTAAATTTGACGGCAAAGACCAGCGCATCGTGGTGATTGGCGACAGTGATTTTATACTGAATCAGTTTATTGGCGCGGCAAGTGGCGGCAATTTAACGCTTAGTAACAAGCTATTTGATTGGTTGAGCAATAGTGACAAACTGCTTGATATCAAGCCCTCTCGAGCGCCGGATACTGAGTTGAATATGCCTGAGAATAGCTTAAATATTCTAGCGGTAATATTTTTGATTTTGCTGCCATTACTGTTGATTCTCACTGGCGGGCTACGCTGGTGGGTTCGCGGGCGCCGATAAGACGCCTGCTCATCTGCAAGCATTTCACCTTAGAATCACTGAAGGCTATTGTGCAAACAGGTAGCCTTTCTCTCTTACTGAAACCGTTAATTATTGTATTGCTTACTTGCGCTTCTCTAAAACAACCCTAGCATTCGCTACCTGCGTTAAAACCTGCTCAGGTGCTGTTCCACCAATATGATTACGCGCAGCTACTGAGCCTTCCAGCGTCAGCACATCAAATACATCGTCACCAATCACATCTGAGAATTGCTGAAGTTCATCCAATGTCATTTCGCTAAGATCCTGCTTAGTTTCTACTCCAAACGCAACCGCTTTGCCTACAACTTCATGAGCATCGCGGAACGGCATACCTTTAACGACAAGGTAATCCGCCAAGTCTGTCGCTGTAGCAAAGCCCTGCATAGCCGCATGGCGCATGCTTTCGGGCTTAGTCTCAACATGAGGCATCATGTCTGCAAAGGCACGAAGGCAGCCCATAAGCGTATCTACCGTATCAAAAAGAGGCTCTTTGTCTTCTTGGTTGTCCTTATTATAGGCAAGAGGCTGACTTTTCATTAACGTCATTAAACAGATCAAATGCCCATAAACCCTGCCTGTTTTTCCACGTACCAACTCCGGTACATCAGGGTTTTTCTTCTGCGGCATTATGGATGAGCCGGTGCAAAAACGATCC
>CALAJG010000072.1 GCA_937923375.1 uncultured Leucothrix sp. | reverse complement strand
GTTCCTGCGCCTTTATCTTTTTGGTCAATGTACATCGTGATTCCTCTGAGCAAGGCTTTTACAACTATTATTACACAACTAAAAAAACGCCCCTGAAAAGGGGCGGAATGGTACTACCTATGAAAAACGTTTATTTTATTCTAATTAATTGATTACTTTGGTAAGTGAACCGGAATGTAGCGAGAAGCCCCATCACGAATTACTAACACTGCAACTGAACGCCCTTTTGGGGTGTCTTTCAGCGCTTTCTTAAGTTCAGCACCAGAAGCAATATCTTTGTTGTTAAATGAAAGAATGATGTCGTTTACCTGGATGCCGGCCTTATCAGCAAGGCTGCCGCCCATTACCTGATTAACCACAACCCCTTTGTCTGAGCGTACTTCTTCACGCTGTTCGGCACTCAATGGTCCAACCACAACACCAAAAGTGTCTTTGGCTCGGTTACCGCCTGCAACAACTTCACCTTTCTTTTTGTCCAGCATACCGACAATAACGTTCAACTTTTTCTCAGATCCTGCACGAATCAACGTTACAGAGACTTCCTTACCAATTTCAGTGTTACCCACCAGCGGTGGTAAGTCAGACGATGTGTAAATCGGCGTTTTGCCGTAAGTAATGATTACGTCGCCACGTTGGAAGCCAGCTTTATCTGCTGCACTGCCTCTTTCAACATTGGCAACCAAGGCACCTGTTGGGCCTGGCAGGTTGAATGAATCAGCTAATTCCTGATCGACATCCTGAATGTGAACACCTAACTTACCGCGGCTAACGAAGCCTTTTTCTTTAAGTTGTGCGACCACGTTTTTAACCGTGTTAGCTGGTATTGAGAAAGAGATGCCCTGATAACCACCGCTGCGGCTATAGATCATCGAGTTAACACCAACCACATTACCTTCAAGGTCAAACAATGGCCCACCGGAGTTACCTGGGTTTACCGCAACATCAGTTTGAATAAATGGTACATAGGTAGTGTTTCTCTGGTTCAAGCTGCGCGCTAATGCACTAACGATGCCTTGTGAGGCGCTATGCTCTAGTCCGAAAGGTGCACCGATTGCTACTACCCATTGGCCGACACGTAACTCAGAAGAGTCACCCATGGTAGCTGCCGGTAAGCCCTTAGCTTCGATTTTTAATAGTGCGATGTCGCTGGACTCATCCACACCGATAACTTTAGCGGCGAGCTCACGTCGATCTTTTAGAGTTACTACAATCTTGGCAGCTGAGTCTATAACGTGTGCATTAGTCACTACATAGCCATCATTAGAAATGATAAAGCCTGAGCCTGAAGATTGAGGAGCTCTGCGGCCTCTTGGCCCTTGACGTCTACCGTCCGGCGCAGGCATGCCTTTAAAGAACTCTCTCAGTGCAGGTGGCAGCTTGTCTAAATCAAACTGACCAAAATCATTTCCTGATGCTGAGGTCTTCGGTTCTGCACCTTCCGCTGAAATATTCACAACCGAGTCTTTGTTTTGCTCGATTACGGTCATGAGATCCGGCAACGCCTTTGCTTTCACGGGTAGCGCTGTGACTAATAATAGCGCGGTAAGTAGTACTGCGCTTAAGGTTTTCATGGTTGTAGTTGGCTGTATTGCCTGACTAATCATTGTAAACTCCACTGATAATGTTGATTAGATTTTGTCATTCGCTTCATTACTAAATGTTTTCCAATTAATTAAAAAATATTTATGAAGCCCTAACAAGAAATGTTGTTTTTTATGCTGGAAATTCTCTTTCAAGACGAGTCTTTAGTGGCGATTAACAAACCGTCAGGTTTGTTGGTTCACCGCAGTGCTATCGATCATTATGAGACCCGTTTTGCAATGCAAATGACACGGGATCAGATAGGGCAGCATGTCTTTCCGGTGCATCGACTAGATAAGCCGACATCTGGAGTCTTACTGTTTGCCTTATCTTCAGAAGTGGCAAATCTGCTTACAAAACAGTTCACAGCTACAACCATGCACAAAACTTATTGGGCTGTTGTACGTGGTTATACGAGTGATAGTGGGGTTGTGGATTCGGATTTACAAGAAGAGTGGGACAAAATGACAGATAAGTTTGTAGATAAAGACAAGCCTGCCCAATCTGCTGTCACCCATTATGAGCGGCTGGCGACAACGGAATTACCTTTTCCGGTGGGGCGTTATGAGACGGCACGTTATTCATTGGTTGAGTTGCAACCTAAGACGGGCCGCAAACATCAACTGCGGCGACATATGAAGCGGATTTTTCATCCTATTGTGGGGGATACGTCGCATGGGGATGGTAAACAGAATGCTTTTTTGCGGGAGCAGTTTGGGTTGGATCGGTTGATGTTGCATGCAAAATCGATTGGGTTTAGGCATCCGGTTACGGGGGAAGCGCTCTGCATTGAAGCGGGGTTGTCTGAGGATTTTTCTGGGGTGTTGGGGCAACTTCAATTAGATTTGGGGAGAGTCCTTTGATACTTTCAACGGCTCCGCCTCCTCCAATTATTGGTACACAATAATTTTCCTCAGAATGTCGCTCTTATGAAAGTATCAAAGGCCTTTTAGCGTCAGGTTTGAGACGCCATTCTGTGATAATGACTCGGTCGATTTCAATTGGTTTAGTTGATTTAGCTTTGGGTCGTTCTTGAGTCATAGTTCATTTCCTTGTTTTGAAAACCATCAAAAATGCAGCCCTATAGCCAATCCAAATGATATCCCTCTTTGAATTTCACCGGCTTTTCTATGTTAATTTGTATTGATTCAATCACT
>CALAJG010000071.1 GCA_937923375.1 uncultured Leucothrix sp. | reverse complement strand
TCGACGTTGCAGTCGATAATATGCTGTGCGAAATTAAATGTAGTGCCTAATTCAGGGGCGATGTTCTGGGTCATATTTCTCTTCCTCCAAAGCGGGTACCTTGCTGGGTTTACAGAGTACTAATAAGCCACACTTCGAGGTCTGCGTCTACTGCCCGACCTCTCAGTGTGTGGTGAGATTGGCGATATATTGATGAAAGTCAGTACTTGGCACGTTTTAGATTCTCCTCTGTTCAGATGCTTAATAACCCTATAGAATATGAACTATCTTGCATTTATGCACAATAGTGTTATTCGCCTCAAGATGTCAAGCATTATATTGCATGTTATCTGTTTTGAAATAGAAGGATCTGTATGCCTAATGGTGGAAAACTAAAACAAGAAAAAAAACCTTTCCTAGTGGAATTAGGGCAAAGAGTACGTGGACTCAGGTCAAGAAGCGGCGTGACACGGAAAACCCTGTCTTCTATGACAGGAGTGTCCGAACGCCATTTGGCTAACCTTGAAATGGGGGACGGCAATGCATCTATCCTGGTGCTGTTACAGGTCGCGACTGCATTAAATTCGTCGCTGGCTGAGGTGACCGGTGATGTCACCACCAGCTCACCAGAATGGTTACTGATTCGCTCTTTGCTGAAAGATCAGGATGAAACCTCGTTAAAGAATATCCGGGTTAATATGAGCAAGATGCTAAGTGTCAGGAGTGCTAATAAGCAACTGCCACCGCGTATTGCGTTGATTGGCTTACGGGGCGCAGGCAAGACCACATTAGGCCAGATGTTGGCTGCTGAACTGGAACTTCCCTTTATCGATTTGGGCAGTGAAATTGAAAAAATAGCGGGCTGTAGTGTGGCTGAAATTCAAAACCTTTACGGGACTAATGCCTATCGGCGCTATGAACGTAAGGCTCTGGAAGCAGTGGTAGCAACGCATGCTGAAGCGGTAATTGGTACGCCGGGCGGACTGGTATCAGATTCTGACACCTTCAACTATTTACTCACACACTGTACTACGGTTTGGTTACAAGCCGACCCTGAAGACCACATGCAGCGGGTACTGGATCAGGGTGATATGCGGCCAATGGCAGGAAATCAGAAGCAGGCTATGGAAGACCTGAAGCATATTTTAGCTTCGCGCTCAGACTTCTATTCCAAGGCCAACTTGGTTATTGACACAAGTGCTCAGCCATTGGCTGCAACTTTTGCACTGCTGAAAGACCAAATACAGCAAAGTATGAATTAATATGCATTGAAAATGCTAGTAGCTGTATTGTTTGCTTGACCATTCTCTAAAAAATGAATTATATTGCATGTTATTCATTTGGAGGATACCTTATGGCTGCCGCCGCTACATTAAAGCAACATTTAATCGATCCCGAGATATGTATTCGCTGCAACACCTGCGAGGCGACCTGTCCAATCGGCGCCATCACGCATGATGATATGAATTATGTAGTGGATGCTGATAAGTGCAATTTCTGCATGGACTGTATTAATCCTTGCCCAACGGGTTCCATTGATAACTGGCGTGTCGTTGCCCGCAGTCAGGCTTACAGTCTGGAAGAACAGCTTGATTGGGATGAATTGCCGGATGAGCTTAGTGCCGATGAATTGGCAGAAGCGGTGGGCGACGAAGTTGTTGCTGAAGAAGAAACCGTGAACGACGAGGAACCCTCGGTCTCTTCTGAAGTTGCCGATGTTAGTGTTAACCACGCTCAGTATAATTCAACGACTCCTCCTTGGTCAGCGGCGCATGCTTATACCAATTTATATTCTCCAAAGTCGCCACAGCCCTCCATTACCGCAACCGTGACCGGCAATATGCGGGTTACTGAAGTAGGTAAAGAATACGACACGCATCATATCGTGCTGGACTTTGGCGCTACCCCTTTTCCGGTGCTGGAAGGCCAGTCGATTGGTATTGTGCCGCCCGGCACAGACAGTAAAGGCAAGCCACATCATGCTAGGCAATACTCTATTGCCAGTGCCCGTAACGGTGAACGGCCGGGTTATAACAATGTGTCCCTGACAGTTAAGCGCGTACTGGAAGACCATGACGGCAATCCTGTGGTTGGCGTTGGCTCGAACTATCTGTGCGACCTTGACGCCGGCGATGAGGTTCAGGTGATTGGCCCGTTTGGTGCCAGCTTTCTGATGCCGAACCACCCGCGCTCCAACATCGTGATGATCTGCACCGGCACTGGTAGTGCGCCGATGCGGGCCATGACCGAATGGCGTAGACGCTTACAGGCCTCTGGTAAGTTTGAAGGCGGTAAATTAATGCTGTTCTTTGGTGCCAGAAGCCAGGCCGAGCTGCCTTATTTTGGCCCGTTACAGAAATTACCTAAAGATTTTATCGATATTAACTTCGCCTTTTCGCGTGAGAAAGACCAGGTTAAAACTTACGTCCAGGATCGAATGCGCGAACGGGCGGCTGACTTAGGCGAGCTATTGAAAGACTCCGATACTTACTTCTATGTCTGTGGTTTAAAAGACATGGAAGAAGGGGTGTTGCTGGCGTTAAGTGAGATTGCTGAGCAGGCGGGTCTGGAGTGGACAGAGATTGGTGCAACTCTGAAGCGGGAGGGTCGTTTACATTTGGAGACTTATTGATGAGTAAATTAAAAAGCAAAATAATGCATCAATAGCTTGAAGGGACTTTATTATTGCATTATATTGCATGTATTAAATGGCGAAGCTACCGACATAATTCCCGAGGAGTGCACTGCTAATGATTAATTTTCAAACTAATCCGGCCCACTATAAGCACTGGCACGTATCATTCGATGGTCCAGTAGCCAGACTGGAAATGGATGTCAATCCAAACGAAACCCTGGCTGAAGGTTATGAGTTAAAACTGAACTCTTACGATTTGGGTGTAGACATCGAATTATATGATGCGGTGCAGCGCTTACGCTTTGAACATCCCGAAGTGAAAACAGTGATTTTCGCATCAGCTAAAGACGGTATTTTTTGTGCAGGCGCTAACATCAACATGTTGGGTGTGTCTTCGCATGCGCACAAAGTGAATTTCTGTAAGTTTACCAATGAAACCCGTAACTCCATCGAAGATGCCAGCGAGTTCTCTAAACAACGCTATTTATGTGCCGTACGCGGCATTGCAGCCGGTGGTGGTTACGAACTAGCGTTAGCGAATGACTATATTATGCTGGCTGATGATGGAAACTCCGCGGTTTCATTGCCAGAAGTGCCATTACTGGCGGTGCTGCCGGGTACTGGCGGTTTAACCAGAGTGACG
>CALAJG010000070.1 GCA_937923375.1 uncultured Leucothrix sp. | reverse complement strand
CTAATGCGGCTTCGATTAGAGACGTAATCCTCTTCCCGCACATGAGGCCTAACACGTAACTTCTGTAGTTTTTATGTGAAAGGAGCTAATACAGCCTTTTCCCTGAAGTCCATCCTCAAGCAGTTGTATAGTAATTCTCTGTTTAGTAGGTGCAGACTGATCAAGCGTATATACCAGTATATTGGTATCGAGGAAAAAGGGCTACCGCTCATTCATTTGGTCTCGACTGAACGTTTGGCCATCTGTTGAAACGTGAGACAAGTCAGCCATCAGTTCACGGAAGCTTTGAAGCCGCTGTTTTGTTTCTGTCTCAGTATTTGTGTATTGCACTAACCACCTGCGAAACTCTGCATTCAGGGTTGTTTTTTTAGCGCGTGCGCGCGCTCGAGCTACCTCGATTAAATGGTCATCCGCGCTTAATGTTATGTTTCTCATACTAGTCTCCATCAACACTATTTTAGTGTACACGAAAATAGTGTAATGATAAATCCAGTACAAGAGAAGGGGCCGATAGCTTGATACAGCGAATCTTTTCAGCGGAACGCTGAGTGAGCGTATCAAGCTATCGGCCCCTGAACGGAAACCATTGGAATAAAACCGTTAACTAATCTTAGCCGACTCCAGCTCCAACTTTACCGCCGCACTAATCTCGTCAATATCACCAACACCCTGGACAGACAAGAAAATACCCTTGTTTTTATAGTAATTCACCAGCGGCGAAGTCACATTTTCGTAAGTCTTCAAACGATTGCTAATAACCTCTGCATGGTCATCACCACGATGAAATAACGCGTTTTGGCACTTGTCACACGTGCCCTCAACTTTAGGAGGAGAAGTAAAACGGTTATAAACCGCACCACAGTTTTCACAGGATAAACGACCAGTCAAGCGTTGCATCAACACTTCAAAATCAACATCGATTAACAAAGCACCTTGAAGCGGCTGATTGGTCTCCGCTAGCAGAGTATCAAGTGAAGCGGCTTGTGAAAGGTTTCTGGGGAACCCATCCAGAATAAATCCCTTTTTCGCATCATCTTCCTGCAGACGTTCTTTAATCATATAAAGCACAATATCGTCCGAGACCAGCTGCCCAGAGTCCATCGCTGATTTAGCTTTATTACCAAGCTCAGTACCCTCACTCACCGCCGCCCGCAGCAGCTCGCCAGTGGAAATCTGTGGTATCCCATACTCAGTTATCAGTTTTTGGGCCTGAGTACCCTTGCCGGAGCCTGGGGCACCTAGCAGCACAATACGCATAAAAAAACTCCGAAAGATAATTCAAATACTTTACTTGTACGGTATTTAATAATAGCCCGCAAGCGAGTCAATTTAGGCCTTAGGATAATGTTTGTTATCTAGCCAAATTAACCGTTTAAATTTTGGTGGTCAATGTTTAAGATCGTACTCATTATTGAGTATTTCTATAAATTTTTGAGCGGGCGCTGATAGCGTCTTTCCAGCCCGTGAAACAATCCCGTATTTACGTGGCGGAAAGAATTCGTCCAAATTAACAATAGAAAAATTCTCACGATCTTCATCAGTAATACAAATCTGGGTAACAATGGATATCCCAAGCCCAATACTGACGTACTTCTTAACCACTTCCCAGCCGCCAGCTTCCAACACAACCCGATATCGTGCACCATTTAGTGCAAACACCATTTTCACCAATCGCCAGCTACTGAACTGAGAGGGGGGGAGGATCATCCCATACTTGCCAATATCGGCAAGCGTGATTTTAGTCATTTTTGATAATGGATGATCCTTAGGCATGATAAGAACTGAAGGATAAGAGACAAAAGGCTCGTAACTCAGGTTGTCAGGAACATCCAGCATCGAGCTCACCGCAAAGTCAGCCTCATCAGAAAGTAATAAGTCGCGTCCATCCCGCCCCGTCACATTGGCTAATTTTAGGCGGATTCCAGGATGCTCTTTTACAAATTTTTGTATGGGTTTTGGAAGGGTATATAGAATCGTTGATTCTTCAGCCGCTATGGTTAGCTCGCCACTAGTTAAGTTGCCATAATGTGCAGTAAAACTTTCTTTGATATGATCGATGCCCTGAACCAACGGGCTGACCAAATTGTAAAGGATTTCACCTTCAGTTGTCAGCTTGAGACGAGGTCCACGCCGTTCGAATAATTTGACATCCAGCTCTTGTTCAAGGGTCTTTATTTGTAGCGAAATCGTTGGTTGACTAGCATAGAGAATCTCTGACGCTTTACTCATACTGCCTTCTTGGCGCGTAATGCAAAAAGCACGCAGTTCTTTTAGAAGATTACAAGTTGTAAGGTGCTTCATAGAATTGGCTCGTCAGTTACTGCTGAGTGCAGTAAATAATTGTATTGCTGTCACTGAATTAAAGAAGGTGGGTATTGTGCGTTATTAGTATTAAAAAAACCAATGATAAATGGTTCTTTTCTCCATCTCAATAAATACTATTGGGAAAATTGAATGTAATGTTATTTGCAATAGCGTATTATCTGCACCTCAAAATACGCCATCGCCTATAACTAAATAGGTAGTGCTTTAATCTAGTCTAATGAGGTGATCCGCTTGTCGCTACAAGCTCAGGTCAAACAGTCAGTTCAGGAATCAAATCCGAATAACTCAGCGCTTTGGATATTGTACCAAGAGGCAATATCCAGTGGAGAAATGCTGGCCGACCCACATCAGGCGTTATTAGTGAAAGCACTCGTTCCGGTTTACGATGCACTCACCGCAACTACTGTTGAAGCTGCCTCCGATGACGATAAAAAGTCGTCAATGTTTAGTCGCTTTCTGTCCTTGGTTGGCCACGATGATGAGCCAGAGAAACCTGAATTAATTCGAGGCGTGTATATCTGGGGAGGGGTGGGACGCGGCAAAACCTTCATTGTTGACTTCTTCTACAAGCACCTACCCATCGAACAAAAGCAGCGTACACATTTTCACTCCTTCATGAAGTCGGTTCATGACCAAATTCGCCAGTTGGGCAACATCGAAGACCCACTGAAGCAGGTAGCAAAAAACATCGCCGTCAAGACCCGCATTCTTTGTTTGGATGAAATGCACGTCAACGACATCACAGATGCCATGTTATTAGGAGGGTTGTTCGAGTACCTGTTTGAGGATGGTGTAACCTTAATCACAACGTCAAACATTGAACCCTCTGGCCTGTACAAAGACGGCTTACAACGGAAACGTTTTCTCCCGGCGATTGCGTTGCTGGAGAAACATACTAACGTGATTAATTCAGATGGTGACATGGACTATCGAATGCGTGCACTCGAAACGGCCAATGTCTATCAGATAGGTAAGGGTGAGGCGGTTCATAAAGCGCTTGATAAGTATTTTGTAGAAATGGTAGGGCCCGACGCCGTCATTATCAGTGATGCTGTCAAAATTAACGATAGGGATATTCCGGTTAAGAAACGCTGTAAGGCCGTCGCTTGGTTTGGTTTTGAGGTACTGTGTGTCGAGTCGCGGTCCACCTTGGATTACATCGAGTTGGCAACTGAGTTCAGCACTATTTTGATTTCGGATGTTCCGGTGATGTCGAATATGCAAGATGACGCGGCCAGACGATTCGTGAATCTGATCGATGAGTTTTATGATCGCGGCGTTAATGTGGTCATCTCAGCAGAAGCCGCACCGGAAGATTTATATACGGGTAAGCGATTGGCTTTTGAGTTTCAACGAACCGTGAGTCGCCTGATGGAAATGCGCTCCAAAGAATATTTGTTCACTAAACACAAGCTGCATTAATCTTGTTGCTAGTTTTGCAAGGTAAAATCAGCAATCGATAAGACTGAAAATATGAGTAAGCAAGATTTAGAAAAGGACAGCCCGCCAGCTGTTAACACGTCAATAGGGATTCAGCCTGCGGATAAAAAAGTTGACCCATCTGACGCGAATAATGACACGCCCACCTCAGGTCAAACTGAAATCGGTGGACGCAAGAAAGGCCTTGACCCCACGCGCTATGGCGACTGGGAGAAGAATGGCCGTTGTATTGATTTTTAACACAGGTATTACCAATGTCTAAGAATGATAGTCGACCTCTATCGCCACATCTGGGGATCTATGATCTGCCAATGACAGCCAAGTTGTCGGTGCTTCACCGAGGAACGGGCGCAGCGTTAACCGCTGGATTAATTCTGCTGGTTCTGGCCTTAGCCGCCGCCGCTTCGGGTGAAAGCAGTTGGAGCGCCATGCAAGGCTTCTTGTCGAGCTGGTTTGGATACCTCGTCATCTTCGGCTTTACTGCGACACTCTACTACCACTTCTGCAATGGTATTCGTCACCTGCTGTGGGACATGGGTAAAGGCCTCGAAAAATCAGATCAGAAACAGTGGGGAACGGTTGTGCTGGCAGCCACTGGGGTGCTGACCTGTCTTACATGGGTTATAGCGCTGCTATAAGGGGAATAAAATGAGTAATTTAAGAAGTCCACTATCCATCGCCAAAGGGCATGGCTCAGCAGGCGAGGGTACGCACCATTTTTGGGTCCAGCGAGTTACGGCCGTTGCCTTAGTACCTCTGGTGATATGGTTTTGTTTCAGCCTGGCGATGATGCCCACAGCGACTTATGCAACCGTCGTCGACTGGATGCAATCTCCCTTTAACTCTGTGCTGTTAATTCTCACCATCTTTGCTTCGTTTTATCATTTGGCTCTAGGCCTTCAAGTGATTCTTGAAGACTATATATCAAACACGAATACTCGCATGTTTAGCATTTTGGCAATGAAACTTTTATGTTTCTTCTTTGCAGCGCTGGGCATCTTTTCCGTTATAAAAATTGCAGTCGGAGGTTAATTCGATGCAAGCAGGCGATTACAAAATTATAGACCATCACTACGACGTGGTTATTGTCGGTGCAGGTGGCGCAGGACTTCGTGCTACGTTGGGTATGGCAACCGCTGGTCTAAGCACCGCATGTATCACTAAAGTATTTCCAACGCGTAGTCACACGGTGGCGGCGCAGGGTGGCATGTCAGCAGCCCTTGGCAATATGGGCCCTGATAACTGGAAATGGCATATGTATGACACCGTAAAAGGGTCAGACTGGCTAGGCGATCAGGATGCGATTGAGTATATGTGCCGCGAAGCGATTCCGGCGGTTATTGAGCTTGAGCATTATGGTGTGCCGTTTTCAAGAACGGAAGAAGGTAAGATTTACCAGCGCCCGTTTGGTGGTATGACCACAAACTTCGGCGAAGGTGTTGCTCAACGTACTTGCGCGGCGGCTGACAGAACCGGCCATGCAATATTGCACGCGCTGTATCAGCAGTCATTGAAGCACAAAGCAGAGTTTTACATCGAGTACTTTGCAACAGACCTTATTATGGAAGATGGTGAGTGTCGTGGTGTAATTGCCTGGGACTTGGCAACGGGTGAAATTCATCGTTTCCGTGCGCATCAAGTGGTTCTAGCGACCGGCGGTGCTGGTCGTACTTACCAATCAGCAACGTCTGCTCATACCTGTACCGGTGACGGTAGCGCGATGGTACTTCGCGCGGGTTTACCGCTACAGGATATGGAGTTTGTACAGTTCCACCCAACGGGTATTTACGGTGCAGGCGTATTGATTACTGAA
>CALAJG010000069.1 GCA_937923375.1 uncultured Leucothrix sp. | reverse complement strand
CTAACTAAATTAGTGGCCTCAGAATCACTCAAGGTTTACTGCAATCAACTTGCCCTTTAGCGGTAAACACACCCGCCGAGTTTTTAACAGGATTAAGCTGAGAGCCTTCGGCCATTTTCCAACCACTCCAACCGCCTTTAGCAAAGCAGGTATCATCGGCTACTTCATGAAAGCCACGCTCTACCTCAATGGCTCGTTTACCCGTTAGCCCAGTGACGGTAATTTCATAGCTACCGGCTCCTTTGGCCACCACGGAAGGGTCAGCAGCGATTGGGTTGCTAGGTGCTGTAGAACATGCAGACACTGAAACTAGGATTGTAAGGGGTAGTAACTTATTAATAATCATAATGTTAATTCACTTAGTATAGATAAGCTCATTACGCTGCAAAGGCTGTTTTAGTTGCGTTGTGCAATATTTTTCAACAGACCTTCACAAGCGACTTCGATCATGTCAAAGACATTTTCAAAACCGTCTTCACCGAAATAGGGATCAGGCACTTCAGTTTCTTGTTGGTCCGGAGCAAAAGACATCATGAGATGTACCTTATTTTGCTGATCATCAGTGGCAAGTTTTGAGAGGCTGTACCTATTGGCTTGATCCATGCCAATCACATAGTCATACTCATCGATATCATAAACCGTTACCTGTCTGGCGCGTTGCTCTGATAAATCATAGCCATGTGCTACTGCGGTTTCCTGTGAGCGAAGGTCGGGGGCTTCCCCGATATGATAGGCGTGTGTGCCCGCGGAATCGACTTTAATTTGCTCACTTAAGCCTTGTTGGTTGACCATTTGCTGGAAAACACCATGGGCCGTTGGAGAGCGGCAAATATTCCCCATGCAAATGAACAGCACACTTGTTTTCAACATTATCTATTCCAGCTTATAAAGAGCATAAATTATAAAGGGTTGGCAACCATTTGTACCAAAGAAATAGCTGTTTGTTTATCGTTCTGATAATCCGTTTAAGATACCAGTAATTCCAGAATTTATACCTCTTATCTAAAATCACCCGCCAGTCATGAGTAAACTCGCTCTAATTGCTTACTAAGAGCATGAAGGTTTAACTTTTTCACACCCATAAGGACATGGTGATTACAAATGAACACTAAATTATTAAAAAAATCGCCTCAGATTCTGGCGGCACTTTTTCTGACGCTGTTTGTATCTACTGAGGCTACTGCAGCACCCGTTGCTTACCCCGACCGACTAAACACGACAGTTGGCGTTCCCAAAACAGTGGGTGTGCTTTGGAATGACCGAGGCAGAGGACTTTATGTTTCTAAAGTTAATCACTATTCGGCTCGAGGTGGACGCATTTATACCCTGGCGGGTGGTAGAAAAGTCCATTACACCCCGAAAGCTGGATTTCGCGGTACCGATACTTTTTGGTACGAAATTACCGACAGGCACGGTAGAACTAATAGCGCGAAAGTCACTGTAAACGTACGTGGTCATCACCGAGCCAGAGCGAACCATCATTATAATCCAGCTCCTCACAGGCCAGTCCATAGACCGGCTCCAAGGCCGAGTTATAACGTGCAATGGGCTCAGCCAGGTTTCAGCATCAGCTATTCCAAGCCGGGTGGAGTACAGGCTCAATTTGGTGTGCCTTCGCATCACTATGTACAACCAAACTCAGGCGGTCGCCATCATTGGGGGCAGCGCGGGGGTAGTGCACCCGTCGGTAACCCTGATGCCTTTACGACTTACGCCTCTTCAGGGCCGGTTCCTTTATGGGTTCTCGCCAATGATCAGGGTCATGGTTTAAAGGTACTCAAAACTAATAAGTGGAGTAAAAATGGCGGTCAGGCTTGGGTTGTAAACAATCATACCGGCTCGTATATCATGTATACGCCAAAACCTGGATTCGTTGGAGTTGATACGGTTTGGTATGTATTACGCGACGCAAATGGTCGAACAAACAGTACTCGAGCAGATATCACCGTTTGGTAAATATTGAGTTGTGACTATCAAATGAGGCAGTATGCTATGCTGCCTCATCCTCTTCAGCCCAATCAGCTCTGATTGTGGGCCCATCTTTAAGCGATCTCTGAATTTAGTTAAGCAGCTTACATAGCGCCTGTAGCAGTGTTAATATGCCTTCTGTCATTTTTAAGAGGCAGTATTATGCACAGTCGATTCATCGGTTCACTTGAAGTGTCATCCATCGGTTTAGGGTGTATGAATTTCTCTATGGGCTATGGTCCAGCTGACGATGAAGTGTCTGCACGCTTGTTAAATGAAGCCTTGGATGTCGGCTATCGTTTTTTGGATACCGCGTCGATGTACGGTTGGGGACACAATGAAACGGTGATTGGTGAGGCTCTAAAGACTCGTCGAGATGAATATGTTCTCGCTAGTAAGTGTGGATTTAGTCGTGATGACGAGGGGAGGAGCTTTGAAGATGGGCGCCCTGAGATCATCAAACGTCAATGTGAAGAAAGCCTGAAACGGCTACAAACTGATGTCATTGATCTTTATTATCTGCATCGCCGTGATATGAATGTGCCGATTGAAGAAAGCGTTGGTGCTTTAGCTGACTTAGTTAAAGAAGGCAAAATCCGCACATTCGGGCTTTCAGAGATTTCCACTGAAACTTTAAGACGCGCTCACAAAGAATCCCCCGTTACGGCGGTTCAGTCGGAATATTCTCTATGGTCACGCACCCCAGAGTTTAGTTTATTGGACGCTTGTACTGAACTTGGGGTTGCCTTTGTACCTTTCTCACCGTTAGGCCGTGGCTTCTTCACAGGGCATGCGATGGATGTTTCTGAACTTGGAGAAAAAGACTTGCGAGCTACTATCGCTCGACC
>CALAJG010000068.1 GCA_937923375.1 uncultured Leucothrix sp. | reverse complement strand
TGAGAGCGAATGCTGCTTTGAGTTTGCTCCGCCATATTATTAAATGCCTGACTGAGCTGGGCTAGCCGAGCCGTTTTCTTATACGGAACGCGCACGTCCAACTCGCCAGCTCCAAATCGATCGGCTGCTTTGCGCAGGCGAGTAATATCTTTCCACAGTGTCCAGATCCAGAGAAATGTGGTGAGGGCTACAATAAGAACCAATAATCCAATCATCAGGGGTGAGAAGAAATTCTTTATCCATGGGTAGGGTAAGGAGCCAATAAATACCGTCGCATCACTATCTGGCATTTTTTTATAAAACGTTTCCTTATCTTCATTTCCCAGATTGCCTACAACGATAACTCCCTCTTTTAACTGAGTTTTTTGCTTTTCTGATAAACTTAGCTCGGCAAATGGCAATAAATCAATATCCAATCCAAACCGCTCTTTCAGTTTTTCCATCGCTGCCGATCTCTGACTTTTCTCATGTTTTAACAAGGCCTGCTCGACAAGATAAAATGTTCCTGCCCAACTGTTTCGCATGTCCTGCTCGCGACTTAAGTCAATTGCCATCTCCCATAGCAAATCAGTATTTGGCAACAACCCGTAAAGGTGATCAGCACTGTCGATCTGTTTGATTTCAATGAAGCCATTGCGTAAACGCTTCAGTTGATTCGGGGTAAAGTCATTTTCATCGAGTTTTTTCAGATCGAGTAAGTAAGGAAACTGAGACTTTAGCTCAGCCAACTTTGCCTCTCGCTGCGGTGGCGACAAATCTGCTACTGATTTATTCAGCAAATGAAAAGTGCCTTTTCCAGCATTGTCATATAGCGATTGTATTGGTTGGCTGAACAGCGCTTGTCCGATTGAGTTGCTATTCGTCAGGTAAATAAAAACGGCCGCAAATAACAACGCATTAAGTGTTACAAATAACTTAATCATTTTTCCATCCCTGTGCGACAAACAAATAGCCCTGCCCTCGCACTGTTTTAATGCCGGACGGCTTGTCCGAATTAATTTCTAAAAGTTTTCTTAGTCGGGATATTCGGATGTCGACTGATCGATCTAAACCGTCGTATTCAATGCCAGACATCGCTTCAAAAATCTGGTCACGGCTGAGCACTACACCAGCATGACTCGCCATGAAAAATAACAGCTCGTATTCTTGTGTGGTTAGCTCTACAACCTGATTATCTAAGGTCACCTCACGGGCAGCAGGATTGATTTGTAGGCGATCAAACACCAAAGGATTTGAAACCTGCGAAGACAATTTCCCGCGATGACCAGCCACAGTGGGTTGAGAAGTTTGGTTTCGCCGTAGTAAAGTGCGAATTCTAGCTAGTAAAATACGCGGCTGCACCGGCTTGATAACGTAATCATCTGCACCAATCTCCAGTCCAACGATTTGATCTACGTCTTCATCACGCGCGGTTAGCATTAAGATAGGCGCCTGGAACTTCGGTCTTACTTGCCGGCAAACTTCTAGACCATCAAGACCCGGTAGCATAAGGTCGAGAATCACCAAATCTGGCTGTAAATCGAGAATTCGCTGCACTGCCGTATCACCACGGTACTCGACCTCTACCAACAGGCCTTGTTTAACAAGATACTCGCTTATCAGATCTGATAAGCGCTGATCATCTTCTACTAATAAAATGGTGTGATAGTCTGATGTGGAATTCATAAGTTTTCTCTGTCTGTGCTGAATCACCAGCGGTCCTTCATGAATTAGCTTAACTGCTAGCTTACCTATTTAAGTTTACTTATATAAATTAGCAGCTATTGCATAATCCCAACTGAATCCAGTTTTTCATGGACGCTCAAGACAAAACAGACCATTAATGTTGGAGTTTTGTAGAAGATCATCTATCAAACAAACTTTCCCCAACAATCCCATTACAGTTATCCAACAGACGCCCCTGCCATAGCGATTTACTATTTACTCACCACAGAAAAACCACACAAACAACCTACTGGGAGTAGATGATGAATACTATTAAAAACAAAGCATTAGTCACGACAACCACCGCTATTAGCTTGCTTATATTAACAATAAGCTCACAAGCAGCAGCGCAATCGAATCGTTTTGGCGTTGGCATTTATGCCGATAGCGAGCGAAGCATTTACGACGGACACAGTGGTGGAGACGATGTAAAAGTAGAGGCTAATCTCTCGTTTCAATATCGCAGTGACAGGCTAAATGCAGATGAAAAATCCACATCGTATAAGTTCTTCGATAACGGAAAATACCAGTTTGAAGTCATTGGAAACTATGACGACCGAGGCTACAAGGCGAGCGATTCGCCTAAACTAGCCGGCATGGCTGAACGGAAAAACTCTTGGGATTTGGGGGGGCGCGTTGCCGCAAAAACTGGTTTAGGTACTTTTAGCTTGGCCGCTACGGGAGATGTCAGTGGAAAACATAAAGGTCAGGAAGTTGATCTAAAGTTTAGTCAGGATTTGTTTCGCAAGGGGCCGAAAGGAAACCCTCGCAGCGTATCGCTGGATTTACAAGCAGGTGTAAAATGGCAAAGCGATGAGGTGATTGATTACTACTACGGCGTGAAAAGTAACGAATCAACAACTTCACGGGCAAGCTTTAACGGTAAGGACGCGATTACGCCTTATCTTGGCTTGACTGCACGAACAAATATCACTGAGCACGTGACGTTTGACGTTGGCGCCGTTTACAAACACTACCCGGATGAAATTACTAAAAGCCCAATCGTAGATAAGGATCACGATATTGAACTGGTGGCAGGGCTAACCTATTGGTTCTGATATATTTTCACGCCAGTGGAATTTTGATTCCACTGGCATGATTTGTAGCTGAGTTAAGCTTAGAAACGAAACGCATAAGTTAGATTTACGGTAGTTCCATCCAGCAAAACTCCAGCAGAGTCTTCCACATCGTAGCGATTTGCCTCTAAACGAAACTGATTCTTTTGCGATGGATTATACTGTAGCCCAAGGCCTAAAAATTTATCATCCCCGTCAATCAGAGAGTAGGTGGTATTAGAAATCGTTGCGCTTACATCCCAACTCCAATAACCAAGACGCCCGTACAGTGAGAACCTCGGAGTTACCGGAATCATACCGATCACTGAAGCTTCTAAACCAGACAGCTCAGCAACGTCAAGAATGTCGCCAAATGTTGAGTAGCCAATTTCAGCGGCAAAGTTTTTGTTCATCTGGTAGCCCAGAAATGCTTTGAAACTGGTATTTTCAAGCGTGTCATTGAACACATCATCATTCGCTAACGATGAAATACCAACACCGATACCTGCGTAAGCTCCCTTAGATGCTGCGTTAACATTAACTGCTGCCAGTAATAAAGTACCAGCGATAATAATTTTTTTGCTTATCTTAATCATTTAAATCCCATTGAATAGTGTTTTAACAGAGTAAAGGTACACGGGGATATACTTTTAGTAGTTTGAATTATCTAGTATGTAATAAAATAAGTACGAAATAGTTCATAAATTACCAAAAAAATTATACAGCAGCGTAGAATCCGATCTAAATAGCTTTCAACCGCATAGCTAAACACTTCTTAAAATAGGTAAAGAAAATGCAGAGCACTACAAGTAACCGTCAACTTCGACTAAGGGCACGACCGAATGGAGCACCTGTATCAAGCGACTTTGAGCTCATAAATTCGCCTATTCCCAACGCTGGTGATGGAGAAGTATTGCTTCGCACTGTCTATTTATCTCTCGACCCTTATATGCGGGGGCGAATGAGTGATGCTAAGTCCTATGCTGATCCACTTGAAATTGGCGATGTGATGCTGGGTGCAACCGTAAGTCGTGTTGCCGAATCAAAACATACTGACTACCAAGTCGGCGACTGGGTGTTGTCTTACAGTGGCTGGCAGGATTACCAACTATCTGACGGTGAAGGACTGACGCCACTCGGCGCCAACCCTGCACAGCCTTCCTACGCGCTCGGCATCATGGGCATGCCAGGCTTCACTGCTTACATGGGCCTGCTGGATATCGGAAGGCCCAAAGCGGGTGAAACGTTAGTTGTCGCTGCTGCTACCGGACCTGTGGGTGCAACCGTTGGTCAAATTGCCAAGATCAAAGGATGTCGTGTTGTGGGTGTTGCGGGAAGCGATGAGAAATGTCGTTACGCTGTCGAAACTCTAGGCTTTGATGTTTGCATCAATCATAAGGAAGATGATTTTGCTCAGCAGCTCGCTACTGCCTGCCATGATGGTATCGATATTTATTATGAGAATGTTGGTGGCAAAGTTTTTGATGGTGTTCTTCCACTATTAAATACTAGTGCACGTATCCCGGTTTGTGGGCTGATCTCGCGCTATAACGCCACTAGTTTGCCTGATGGCCCAGATCGTTTATCCCTACTGATGGCGATGATTTTAGTCAAACGGCTCACGGTTAAGGGCTTTATTATTTTTGAAGATTACGCTGAAGAATATCCTACCTTCGCTAAAGAAATGATGGCTTGGTTACAAGCAGGCAAAATCAAGTATCGTGAACAAATTGTGGATGGCCTTGAGGACGCACCTGCAGCCTTTATGGGAATGTTGCGAGGTGAGAATTTCGGGAAGGTGGTGATACGAGTAGGTAATGATAGTAACTCTGACTAAAAACTTCGGATAAAAAAAACCGCGACCTAAGTCGCGGCTTATCTAGTCTAGATAATTGGTACCATAATCAATAAATCACAGCACCAATATAAGACTAATACCGGTTAATGTTACCTTCTGAACTACTTGAGCCAGCGGCTTTTTCCTCCGCCTCTAGCTCTTCATTTTCCATTTTTGACATGAGAATCTGACACGTTAGCCAGAAAACAACACCCAAGATCACCATAACGACCTCAGTACCAACAAACGGATAAACCGCGCCTACTTCCGCCAGATCAGCGGCCCAGCTTGTATAACTTGTTGTAGCCATAAATCCTCCGAAATTATTTAGATTGCTCGTTCATGATCGCCTTCTCAGCAGCCTGAACGTCAGCAATTGCATGTTCATAAGCTTCATTGGTCATCGCATCTAGTCCACGAATCTCAACAGCAGGTGAGATGCGCAGCATGCCTCTTGACTGCAGCAATTTAGACACTAAGTAACCAGGTAAGAAACCCAGTAAACCAAACATGATAATCGCACCGATTAACTGACCCCAAGGTGAAATAGACGCATAACCTTCAAAAGGTGAACTTGGCGCACCCCAAAGCATGAATCCACAAATAACGACACCGATGAAACCAGCGTAACCGTGTACTGCAACCGCGCCAACCGCATCATCAATCTTGAAGCGACGCTCTACGTAGCCATGAAGTTTGAATGCACAGTAAGCACCGAATCCACCAATTAGCATGGCTTGGATCGGATGATACAGATCATTACCCGCAGATGCCGTGATGATACCGGCAAGTCCACCAGAGTAAGTCCAGAACGCATCACCTTTAGACACCAGATAAGCCACCATCAAACCGCCTGACAGAGACATCAAGAAGTTGAAGGTAATCGCACTTAAGGTTGTTGGTGCTAGATAAATGTTCGTTGCTGTCCAGGTAACACCCGTGATTTCTCCACCAATAACTTCAGGTGAAATAATTGGAACATTACAGGCCGCGTAGAAGCCCCAGAAACCAGCGTAGATTAAGAAGAAGCCAATGGTTACTAACCAAGGGTTGTGCGGTGGGATATCACGCGGCGTGCCATCTTTAGCAAATTTACCCAAACGTGGGCCAAGCACCATTAAGATACCTAGTGCATAACCACCAGCGATTGCGTGGATAACTCCTGACGCGTAAGCATCGTGATAACCCAGATACTTAACCATCCATCCACCAAAGTGCCAACCCCAAGCTGCATCAATAATCCAGAACACTGAACCGATTAAGACGGCGTGAATCAGGAAAGCGGAGGTTTTAATACGTTCGATACAGGCACCCGATACAATCGATGCCGCTGTCCATGAGAACAATAAGAATGCTGCCCAGAAAACACCGGTTAGGTGATCGCCAAGATTGGTACCCATGGTTTCAGCCCACGGGGTGTAAGGAGCACCTGCCGCAAAGTCTATCGCCCCAAATGGGAAATTAGGTAAGGCGAAGTAGATCCACCAACCAAAGAAAAAGAACGTTACGGTTACCAGCGGAATCAGCATGGTATTTTTCATTAGGGTGTGCATGTGATTGCGACGACGCGCAGCCCCTACTTCATATACACAGAACCCGATATGGATAAAAAACATAAATACGACGGTTACAAAGTAATAAAACTCTGTAAAGATCGTAGTAAGTGCGTCAATATTACTTCCCACTTTCCACCTCTCTTTGCTGGGAATTCATTTAACACATGAGGCGATCACAACTCGACACGATTCCTCTCGGGGAGATTGGTTAAATAAATTTCTGGTTAAATTTTCTCGTACTAAGTAAACTCCCCATCTCTAAAGTGAAGCATCAAGCCACTTGACACTAACTCCATGAATAATCTGTAATATCTGCCCATCATTAAGGATAAGAAAATCAGTCGCAATCAGTAATAGTGAATACCTCTTTTTAGGTAGCTGATTACACGGCGACGTCTCTGACCCGCTCTTTCTTAGGATCAAAGTGAGGAAATGCCACTACTTCAGCCGGAATGCGCTTTTGATGACCGTCCAGCTTTCCCACTTCTATTTCCGTTCCGATCTCTGCGTAATCAACAAATACCCGACACAGTGCAATATTCTTTTTCAGAATCGCTGAGTAGACACCGCTGGTAATTTCACCAACCTGCTGGCGTCCGATGAATACACCATCGCCATTCCCCGCAATCTCCTCACCTCTGAGTTCAAGCCCTACTAATTTCTTTTGAGGCGACTGCGAACGCCTAATTAATGCTTCTTTACCGATAAAGTTTTCTTCTTTGCTTTTTAGCGGAACCGTAAAACCGATGCCCGCCTCGTAAGGGTCGGTTTGGTCACAGAACTCATAACCCGCGAAGATTAAGCCCGCTTCAACCCGCAGCAAGTCTAACGCTTCAAGCCCTAATGGCTGCATCTTATGCGGCTTGCCTGCTTCCCAAATCGCGTCCCACACTTCAGGAGCGACGTCAGGGTGGCAGAACACTTCGTAACCCAATTCACCAGTGTAACCCGTACGCGAAACTAACACTGGCGTGCCATGTTCATCACCCAAGCGGGCGATACTAAAGCGGAACCAGCCCAACTCTTCAACTGACGTTTGATCAGGTCGCGTCCAGATGATGCCTTTTAGAATTTCACGGCTTTTTGGCCCTTGTACCTGAACATTGTTAAGCGTGTCGGTAACGTCTTTTACCCAAACGTGAAGGCCCAGTTCTTTGGCTTGCGTACGCAGCCAAAGCCCTGAGCTGTCACATCCCCCAATCCATCTGAAATTATCTTTACCCATGCGGAACACGGTGCCGTCATCGATCATACCGCCGGACTCGTAGCACATGGCTGTGTAAACCACTTGCCCAACTGCTAGCTTGCGCATGTCACGAGTGACACACGTCTGCATAAGGATTTCAGCATCTGGCCCAAGCACTTCATATTTTCTAAGTGGCGACAAGTCAGTGATGATCGCATTCTCACGACATGCCCAATATTCTTTAATCGGGCCTAAGTTGTTAAAACTATTGGCCAACCAAAACCCGTTGTATTCAGCAAAATTACTGGTGAGTTTTTCAGTGCGGGAATGAAATCCGGTTTCTTTAGTCATTTCAGGCTCGGAGTCAGTAGTTTTACGGAAGGCAATAGAGCGTTTAAATACATTTTTTTCAGCATAGGTGCGAACGTGGATATCGGTAGGATTCCAGCCATTAGCAGGGTCAATATCACACGGACAAGCTGACGAGATACAAACTAAATCTTTGGTGGCACGGAACAATACGGAATCACCCGG
>CALAJG010000067.1 GCA_937923375.1 uncultured Leucothrix sp. | reverse complement strand
CAAAGCTTTTCCGATTAACGGAGCATCCCCCCAAGTTATTTGATATGATCCGCCTTTAATTCAGAATCATCGCAATCTGTGCATCTATGAGACCCGTAATCGCCCTAGTTGGCCGTCCCAATGTCGGTAAATCCACCCTATTTAACCGAGTTACAAAATCACGCGATGCGCTGGTTGCAGACTTCCCGGGTTTAACCCGCGATCGTAAATACGGCACCGGCGTCATCGGCGAGCGTGACTATTTAGTCATCGACACCGGCGGACTCAGCGGAGATGATGCAGGCATTGACGAATACATGGCCAAACAAACCTGGCTAGCAGTAGACGAAGCCAATATAGTATTGTTTCTGGTTGATGGAAAACAGGGACTCACGCCCGCCGACAACTTAGTTGCCAACCGCCTCCGCAAAGCGGGCAAAGTCGTTTATCTCGCCGTCAATAAAACCGACGCGGTCGACCCCGACCAAGCGCTAACTGATTTCTATAGCATTGGCTTTGAAGGCATGTTCGCTATAGCAGCGACGCAAGGCCGCGGTGTGACCCAGATGATGGATCACATCTTGGAAGCGGCACCACCAGATGAAGATCTCGAGCTGCCAGATGAGCACGATGAGAGCATTCGGATTGCCTTTATTGGCCGACCCAATGTTGGAAAGTCGACCCTAATTAATCGCATCATGGGTGAAGAGCGTGTCGTTGCTTTCGATAAACCCGGCACCACACGCGACAGTATTTTCATTCCTTTTGAACGAGATGATCAAAAATACACCCTAATCGATACTGCAGGGATTCGCAGGAGAGGCAAAGTCAGCGATGCTGTCGAAAAATTTAGTATCGTCAAGACACTGCAAGCCATCGAAGTGGCGCATGTAGTGATTATGCTGCTGGATGCACAAGAAACGATTACGGATCAGGACGCGCATCTGCTAGGGATGATTCTTGAATCCGGTCGAGCGCTGGTAGTAGCCATTAATAAGTGGGATGGTTTAGGCGAGTACGAACGAGATCAGATCAAAGATAAGCTTGATTTGAAACTGCCGTTTATTAACTTTGCTGACAAGCATTTCATCTCGGCTTTGCATGGCACCGGTGTAGGACATTTGTATCAATCGGTACATGAGGCGCATGCTTCATCGATGATAAAAGTCTCCACACCACGACTAACACGGATGTTAGAAACAGCATTAACCGAACACCAACCGCCTCTGGTAAATGGCTTTCGGATAAAGCTGCGCTATGCCCATCAGGGTGGGAATAATCCGTTCATTATCATTATTCATGGTAATCAGACGAAGAAAATTCCAACGAGCTATAAACGCTATTTGATGAATTACTTCCGGATCACCCTAAATCTCAAAGGCACTCAGGTGCGTTTAGAATTTAAAACCTCAGAGAATCCGTTTGAAAGCAAGTCAACAAAATCGCGGAGTTCTGGATTGTCACCCGGTCAGCAATATCGACTGGATAAGAAAGGCCCGGTATTTAAAAAGAAGAAAGGTAAATAAACCCAATTTACCTGAAGTTTTGATTATAAAAATTACATTAACAACTCATAGAAAGAACAGGAGATATTCAAGGATGCCATTTATCGCTAACTGTCGAAACATCATCATTACATTACTTTGCGGCTTTTCATTGCTGCTTAGTGCACAGGCTCAGGCAAAAATGCCCATTGGAATCAACACCAATGAAGTAACACATCAAGATGCTAGCGCCCCCTTCGTTGATATTTTTAAAATGTCACTTCCCTTTGCGGAATCCAACCGATTAACTAAAGGCTATATTGAATATGACATCAATGGCTGGCCAAGTAATCTGAAAGGCGGCGTGGCAGGTTCCAATGTGATTCATTGGGTACCGGCAGGAACCTTGCCCGATGGTAATTACACCGTGCTTTATGAAGGTGAAGGACAGTTGCATTACGGTGCTGATGCAAGAGCAGTTCACAGTTCACCGGGTAGAGACGTTGTACAGGTTCGCGCTGGTGCTGACAGATGGCTAAAAATCACCTTAGAGATTAAGCGTAGTAATCCGCAAAACTATGTCCGCAACATCCGCTTCCTTTTACCCGGTGGCATTTGCGCAAACAATCCGTTTAAGCGGGTCAACGGTGCACAACAGTGTCCGGGAAATTATCAGTCTTTTGAACAATACCACGAACACATCATGTTCAATCCTGACTACCTGAACTTCATGCGTCGGTTCAAAGTGATTCGTATGATGAACATTTCAGGCATTACCCGCAATAAAATGTCAGAGTGGAGTCAAATGCCACAAATGGAGCACGCTACTTGGGCAGGTTCAGAGTGGAATGGCATTCGAAGTCGCGGCGTGCCGCTTGAAGTGATGGTTAAGCTGGCGAATAAACTCAATGCTACGCCTTGGTTTAATATTCCACAAGAAGCTGATGACAACTTGGTTCGCCAGTATGCCGCTTATGTAAAACAACATTTACGTCCTCATTTAAAGCCTTACCTTGAATATACAAATGAAGCTTGGAATAGTGCATTTTCCAGCGCAGCCTATACGAAGGAAATGGGTTTAAAGCAGAGACTAGACCCTAACAGGGCGCAAGCAGGCCACAAGTTTTATGTTAAACGCTCATTGGAAATTTTTCGTATCTGGACACAGGTTTATGGTACGCACCAGCGCTTTACCCGAGTGATTGGAGGCTGGTCAGCTAACCCTCGCTTAACACCTATTTTGTTAAGTTATATGGGCGCCCACAAACAGGTCGATGCATTTGCAGTAGCACCCTATTTCTTCATTCATCAGCGCAATCTGCATGAAGTGAAGTCCGTGCCCGACGTATTCCGTTTGTTGAAGGACAACAAAAACCCATACTCTATGGACAATGTTTACAACATGTTGAAGCGCCAAAAAGTTGAAACGGACAAATTTGGTGTGAAGCTAATCGCTTATGAAGGCGGACAACACTTGGTAGCGCATGGCACGAAATCAACTAAAGACCACCCAAATCCATTATTGATTGGCGCCAACCGTGCAAACCCAATGGAAAATATGTACGTTGAGTTCCTCACAAACTGGGGAAGAATCACTGGGAACCAGCTATTCGTGGCCTTCTCGGCACCGCGACCTCCTCAGTTCTTTGGAAGTTGGGGCATCAAAGAATACCTGAACCAACCGGATGCTAAAGCACCTAAATACCGCGGTATTGCACGCTTTTTCTAAATTTATCGTATGAATGAGCACTCTTTCTAGTTACTGTTGAGTGCTCGTTCAAAAAACCTTATCGAATTAGTTTTGAATAGAGATAGTTAACATGCCTGCGATTTTATACGGGATTAAAAACTGCGATACCGTCAAGAAAGCCCGCAAATTTCTTGATGCCAATCAAGTAGATTACAGCTTTCATGATTTTCGTGAGGATGGTCTTAATCCTATCCAACTTTCAGCATGGGCAGCTGAGTTGGGCTGGGAGAGTCTACTTAACAAACGCAGCACAACCTGGCGACAGCTGCCTGATGAGACGAAAGACAATATTAATGAGGTACTGGCGCTGATGGTCATGGAAGATCAGCCTACCCTGATTAAACGTCCGGTTCTGGAGCTTTCTGATCAAGTAATAGTTGGCTTTAGTGAAAAAACCTATAGCGAAATGTTTGCTAGTGACTAACACCGCCACAAACTCTAACGAGCGACTTCCATGAACCAAACTCTCGAACTCACCAAACAACTGATCAATCGCAACTCGGTTACCCCTGAAGATGCGGGATGCCAAAAACTATTGTGCTCACGTCTCGAACCAAAAGGCTTCACCGCCGAGCACATGCGCTTTGAAGACGTTGACAACATCTGGTTGAGGCGAGGCACCGAAGCCCCATTGATTTGCTTTGCAGGACATACCGACGTCGTACCCACCGGCCCTATCGGCGAATGGAACAGCGACCCTTTTCAAGCAGAGATTCGTGATGGCTTATTGTATGGGCGAGGCGCAGCTGATATGAAAGCCAGCATTGCTGCATTCACCATCGCCTCTGAGCGCTTTGTAGAAGACTTCCCTGACCACAAAGGCTCCATTGCCTACCTCATTACTTCAGATGAGGAAGGTCCCTCTATAAACGGCACAGTCAAAGTGATCGAGGCACTGGAAGCCCGTAATGAAAAAATTGACTGGTGCTTAGTCGGCGAACCTTCAAGCACCAACACCCTAGGCGATGTAGTCAAAAATGGCCGGAGGGGCTCAATCAACGGCTACCTAACCATTCGCGGTCAGCAAGGCCATGTCGCCTACCCGCATCTGGCTCAGAACCCTGTACACCTAGCCACGCCGATGCTGGCCGAACTAACGGCGATGCAATGGGACGCAGGCAATCAGTTTTTTCCACCCACCACCTTCCAAATCTCCAACATCAACAGCGGCACCGGTGCAACCAATGTCATCCCCGGCCAAATTGACATCATCTGTAATTTCCGCTTTTCCACCGAAGTCACTGAGGCCGAGCTACGCGAACGCGTCGAAGCCTTACTTGATAAGCACGAACTAGACTACGACATACGCTGGGTACTATCAGGCAATCCTTTTCTAACCCCAGAAGGTGAACTAGTAGCCGCCGCCACAGAATCCATCCTAGAAGTTACCGGAACCACTACCGAATTATCAACCTCAGGCGGAACATCAGACGGAAGATTTATCGCTCCAACAGGCGCCCAAGTACTAGAATTAGGCCCAAGAAATGCCACAATTCACCAAGTAAACGAATGCGTTGAAGTAGACGATCTACAACCCTTGGAAGAAATCTACTACCGGATTCTGAAGAAACTTTTGAGTTGAGCACTAAGAGCATTTGTATTTGCTTTACTTCGCCCCTCGTTTTTAATTCGAACTAAACTTGGTTATTGATTCAACTCGGAAGGTCTACATAAAGCAAATACAAATACTCTTCTACCGTGCTGCATAATCATACATTGAAGGCTGGGAGGGTGTAGTCTGTTGAGAGCTCGAACTGTTCAGGATAATCGACGTGAACGAAATATAAGCCGCCCGGGGGCGCTGTAGCGCCCGCTTCTCTGCGATCTTTTTTCTGCATTAACTCGGGCAGCCACTCAACACCTTGTCTGCCTTCTCCAATAAGGAACAAAGTGCCGGCAATGTTTCTTACCATGTGATACAGAAACGCATTTGCTTTCACATCCAGGTAAATAAAATCACCTTGTCGGCTGACTCCAATGTCGTGAATCGTTCTTACTGCGTGTTTAGCCTGACAGCCCGCTGCACGCAAACTGCTAAAATCCTGCTCGCCTAATAGATATTGTGAGGCGATTTGCATTAATTCATGATCTAAAGAACGCCGGTGCCATGATACCCGTTTGCTGAGAATAGCTGGTCGGGTGGCTCGATTTAAGATGATATAGCGGTAGCGGCGTGCGCCAGCTGAAAAAC
>CALAJG010000066.1 GCA_937923375.1 uncultured Leucothrix sp. | reverse complement strand
GCTTATTCAGCAGAATTTAGGTCGAAACCCCACGGTGGTTGCTGCTGGAGAACATCAGATCAAAACAGTTGCTTGGTGTACCGGCGGTGCGCAATCATACATTGGTCAGGCCATTGCATTGGGTGTTGATGCTTTTGTCAGCGGTGAAATTTCTGAACAAACGACCCATGAAGCTCGCGAAAACGGCATTCACTATTTTGCAGCTGGTCATCATGCGACTGAACGTTACGGTGCACCGGCGCTGGGAGCCTATCTGGCTGAGCAGTTTGATCTTGAGCATCAATTTATTGATATTGATAATCCAGCATAGCTTGAAGATCAAATAGATAAAGCAATACAACACTGGAGGAATTTACCATGGCTATACAAGAAGCTGATCTCGTCAGGATGAGTCTTGATGAAGTGCATGCAATGGCCGTTAAGGGCCTCATGCAGCACGGTGCCTCGAGTGAACAGGCTCGAACGGTTGCGGATACTATTACGTCAGCTGAACGTGATGGTTGTAAATCACATGGTTTATTCAGGCTGCCGGGTTATATAGGTTCTCTTAAAAGCGGCAAAATAACGGGTGATGCCGTGCCTGTGCTGTCTGAGCTGGCACCAGCTGTTGTTAAAGTTGACGCAGCAAATGGCTTTGCCTCTCTACCGCTTGAAATTGGTACCAACGCCTTAGCAGAAAAAGCTCGTGAGCAGGGTATCGCTGCACTAGCGATTACCAACAGCTATCACTTCGCCGCCTTGTGGCCTGAGGCTGAACGACTTGCAGAGCAGGGGCTGGTTGCGTTTGCCTTCGTAACCGCAAAAAGTTATGTGGCCCCCGCTGGCGGCATTAAGCCACTTTACGGGACCAATCCGATGGCCTTTGCCTGGCCTAGGGAAGGCAAGCCGCCGATTGTGTTCGATCAGGCCTCTAGCGCAAGTGCTCGTGGCGAGATAATGATCCATGAGCGTGACGGCAAACCAATACCCAACGACTGGGCAATTGATAGTGAGGGTAACCCCACGAATGATCCAACCGCCGCATTAGCCGGTGCTCAGTTGCCTTTTGGAGGTTACAAGGGAGGCTCGATTGCTCTGATGGTCGAGTTGCTGGCCGGTGCGATGATCGGTGATGTGTTTAGCTTTGAAGCAACCGCTAATGACGTTAGAGACGGCGGACCACCGAAGCGTGGTGAGTTTATGATAGCTATCGATCCGTCGCGTTGTGTTGCTGGAGGTGGTGCTATTTCGCAGCTAGCGCATGCGGAAACGTTGTTTGCTGAGATTCTAAGTCAGGAAGGGACGAGGTTACCTTCTGACCGGCGTTACTTAGCCCGTGAATCAACACCTGAGGAAGGCATTACCATTCCGCAATCGCTCTATGATGAATGTGCCGCGCTGTCAGGGTGATTGAAGCTTAGGGGAGTACCAGCTGAACCACTGTATACACAGAAATTACAAATAATGCGCCCATCAAAAGTCCGGCAATAATAAACGGTGCGGCGCTTTTTTTGCTAAAGTCTTCTTCCAGGTTTTTCTTTTTTTGGACACCGATAAAGGCGGCCATAACGCTTTTAATTGCACTGAGAAACTCATTCATTGCATCTACCTTGATCGCTAGGCTTAAGCAATCTGATTTAGATTTAATGGGAAATAATGATCAACTAACAGTATTACAAACAGGATCATTAAGTAGTTTATAGAAAAACCAAAGGTCTTCATCGGCAATTCCATATTATCGGGGTAGCGCATCATTTGAACCGCATAATAAAGAAAACCAATTCCCAGCAAAATTGCCCCTATTAGGTAGATCAGCGATGACATGCCGATGAGGTAGGGCATTAGCGTTACGATGAACAGTATGACGGTATAGAGCAGGATCTGCAGTCGTGTGAAAGGCAGGCCATGTGTCACTGGCAGCATGGGAACGTCGACTTTAGCGTATTCTTCGTGTCTGTGGATTGCTAGCGCCCAAAAGTGCGGCGGTGTCCATATAAAGACGATCAGAAATAATAGCATTGCATCCAATTCGACCGAATTAGTAATGGCCGTCCAGCCTAGCACTGGAGGAGCCGCGCCGGCAGCGCCGCCAATCACAATATTTTGAGGCGTGGCGCGCTTGAGGTACATGGTATAAATGACTGCATAGCCGATTAATGCAAAAAAGGTCAATACGGCGGTCAGCATGTTTACCCATATAGCCAGAATGCCTAAGCCAATCACGCCGATGACGATACCGAAGATAATCGCTTGTTTGCTATTCACTTTGCCCTCAGGCATCGGGCGATTTTTGGTGCGACTCATAATAGTATCGATCCGCTGATCCACCACGTGGTTGAATACCGCCGCGGAGCAAGAAGCGAGTGCAATGCCTATCGAGCCAAGAATCACTAAATCGAGGGGTGGGAATCCTTTGGTAGCCAATAACATACCCACAACAGCAGTAAGCATTATTAAAGCAACCACCTTGAGCTTACAAAGTTTAAGGAAGTCTTTCAGTTCTGGGCGTGCAGTATCCATGGTTTAACCGATATGTGAGTACTTAAGGATGCGCTTAAAGTCATTCAGCATGCGCTTTATGTCCGGCATGTCGCCCGCATAATACATCATCAGGTTGCCTAGTGGGTCAATTACGTAAACCGGGCGTTCTTCTTGATGAGGAAATTGACTCACAAAGGCTTGAGCCGCTCCGTCTTTGACACTTATGACGAGATCCGGGTTTTCAAAGGCTAACTTCTCCGCATTCTCAGGCATTTCCGGAAACACAGCAACGGTTCTTACGCGACGCATTTTTTCGTTTGTCAGGAGGCGAAGGCGCTTGAGTAGATCAATACGTGCGGTGCACTTATCATCACAGTTATCAGGGGCTAGGTAGAGTAATGTCCATTTTTTCCTAGCGGTTGTTTCCTGATCAGCTGCTTTGCCATTAACTTGAAGGCCCTCAACGCTGATCGAAACAGGGGGGGTGATTAGTTTGCCGTAATTGACCGTTTCACCGCCCATTTTTAATTTGTCAGCGTTTAAAAACATAACCGTTCCTATGACAATCGGTGCGACAAACACAAATATCATTAGGAGTAATGTTTTCTTTTCAGAGGTCATCGCCATGGTAGCCCTGCCTGTATGACTATTTTAAAGGTTGCAGATAGTAACGCATGTTCATAGTAATAAGGAACACGCATTCAATATTTTGATGTATAGGTTGTGGGGAGTCAGTTGCCCGGTTATATAAGTTTGCTTGTCTTCGCAAGGATGATTGGTTCGTCCGCCGAAACAAATGTCCTTAATAGAGTCAGGGTTGTAACAGCCGCTTGTCAGACCGGAACATGAATCTTTTTTACGTTACAGCGCTTGTCTCTGATCAATGTTCAGAAGATGCTAAGACTCCACAACTAAGGAGAAATAGCCACAATGTTGAGTGTTTACGACTCACGCTGCAATTTATAATAGATAGAATAAAGATTATCAATATTATTCTGAGATTGCTGGCGCTGGGGTGTTGGCTATATATTTCACCAAATTAACTTCTTAAAAAAAGCGGGTTTTAACCTACAGCCTATAAATTACAGCATACTTAGTCGTCATAGGGAGAGCGGTTTTTCTACGGGTCCGAATGATCTATATATCTGCGTGGGTAGCTAGTCATAATTTGTTAATACGGACTAGCAAATTTTAAAGCGTGGCTGTAGACTACCGCCCCATTATTGGGTGTCTGATACCCATGCGCCTGCGTGATGAATTAGCAGCATGAAGCGATAATGACTCTATTCAGGACAGTTAAAGAATTTGAGGTTTAAGTTGAGGCATTGTACAAATGCAGAATTTTTTAGATTTTACACTTAGAAACTTTCGATGTTTTTGGTCTGCTCGCAGTTCAAACGCTAAATCGATACTGATGGAGGCTACATGTTGAACAATCGTTTCTTCACAACCTTGTTCAAAATCCTGATCTTGCCACTGCTTGCAGTGCCAGGTTTGGCTTTTGCAGAATATGGTTTGAATTTACCTGAGGGCGTTACCCCAATAAGTCGTGATATTTACGGCTTGCACATGACCATCTTCTGGGTCTGTGTCGGCATCGCAGTATTGGTTTTTGGCGTCATGATTTATTCAATGATCAATCACCGTAAGTCAAAAGGGGCCGTGGCCGCTAACTTTCATGAAAGTACGACGGTGGAATTGATTTGGACTCTTGTCCCCCTGGCAATTCTTATCATTATCGCTGTGCCTTCTACTCGGGTTCTTATTGACTTAGAAGATACGTCTAAAGCGGATATGACGGTCAAGATCACTGGCTATCAGTGGAAATGGCAGTACGAATACATTGATGCTGAAGGTGAGGGTATTAGCTTCTTTAGTAACCTCGCACAAAAAAGTCGAGATGGTATCAAAGACGCTTCAATCCGAAATTCAGATGAAAACTACCTGCAAGATGTAGATAAACGTCTTGTCCTTCCAGTCGATACTCGTGTGCGTTTCTTAATGACGTCAAATGATGTTATCCATTCATGGTGGATTCGCGATTTTGGTGTGAAGCAGGATGCTAACCCCGGTTTCATTAATGATGCTTGGGCATACGTAGAGAAAGAAGGTGTTTACCGCGGGAAATGTACTGAGCTGTGTGGTAAAGATCACGGCTTCATGCCTATCGTGGTTGAAGTGAAGTCGAAAGCTGATTATGCGAAATGGGTGGCTGACGAGAAAGCAGCTGCCATTGCGGCCGCTGCTTCAGGTGATCGTGAGTGGAGCATGGAAGAGTTGATGACACAAGGTGCTAAAGTTTACAGCACTAACTGTGCCGCTTGTCACGGTGTAACAGGCGCTGGAGTGCCGGGAGCCTTCCCAGCAATGACCGGTAGCCCAATTGTTACTGAAGCAGATCAAATCCCTGCTCACATCGACATCATCATTAACGGAAAATCAGGAACCGCGATGCAAGCCTTTGGCAAGCAATTAAGCGATAGTGATATAGCAGCCGTTGTTACTTATGAGCGTAACGCGTTCGGTAATAATACTGGCGAAATTGTTCAACCCGCAGCGATCAAGTCTGCACGATAAGGAGTCAGTATCATGGCAACAACGACAACTGAAATTGAAGCCGATATTCATGCGCATGACGATCATCATCATGGCCCTGAGCCAGGGCTGATGCGCTGGGTAAAAACAACTAACCACAAAGATATCGGTTATTTATACATGTGGTTTGCATTCTCGATGTTATTAATCGGTGGTGCGATGGCAATGGTAATCCGTCTAGAATTGCTAATGCCGGGCCTACAGTATGTAGAGCCACAGTTCTTCAACCAAATGACAACCATGCACGGTTTGATTATGGTTTTCGGTGCGATCATGCCAGCCTTTGTTGGTTTGGCAAATATTATGATTCCACCCATGATTGGTGGACCAGATATGGCGCTACCAAGGATGAATAACTGGAGTTTCTGGATCCTTCCTTTTGCTGGTGCCATGCTAATGAGCACTATGTTCATGGAAGGTGGCGGACCAGCATTTGGTTGGACCTTCTACGCACCGTTATCAACAACGTTTGCACCAGACAGCACCGACTTCTTCATCTTTGCGATCCACATGCTTGGTTTCTC
>CALAJG010000065.1 GCA_937923375.1 uncultured Leucothrix sp. | reverse complement strand
TTGGATTGGACTCGCAGCAGCTATTTTTGATTTAGCTACTGCGATAATCCAGTACAAACTGTAATTCTTAGCTTTTACTGGGATTTGTTAGGTTTTATACAGATTTCTAGATTTTAAATACCTACAAGTAATTCTATTTTTGAATAATGTTTGGCAAAAAAATGTACCTCAAACGATGCAAAGAATAAAGAATATTGAGAAAAACGGATGGAAAATTGTTGCTGAACAACCATTAGGAATTCGTTTTGCTCTGTTGGCCTATGACTCTCGGGACGCAGCGTTCTATATTACCGAGGGCAAACCTGACTCCCCTAACGTTGACGAGACAATAAATGCGCAAGCTCCAAAATAGTGAGCCATGCTAGGTAGCGAACTGGACCACATAAAGTGACTCATATTACATTTGACTATCAGCTAATAGTCGATAATTTGATGAACTAAACGCAGAACCATTGAAAATAAAAGCAATCTAACATACGACTATTGCAAGGATGCGCTGGTCTTTCTGGTTAAACATAAACCATACTCAAGGGATTCAGAGTGATGAATATTAAAAGAAATTGCTTACTGATTCTTGTCATGTGTCTAAGCACAGGAATCTCAAATGTTTCGTTAGCCGATATTACTTCTGACAAACAAGCCACAAAGTTGAAACCATACTCTCCAGGTCGTTGGGTGGCGAGTGACAAATTTATCAAAAAAAATACTGTCTGCTACCGCGAGTACGTTTGCAGATTAAATAAGTCCAGTCGTTTTGGTCGCAATTTAAAGAAGCAAGGGACAAAACTACAGCGTGGTAAGAAAATTTGTTCAAGTGCAGGTCGCTTTTGCCAATGCAAAACCACAGCCCCTACCCTCCGTTGTGACATAAAGTTTCTAAAAAGACGTTAGATTTAAAACAGCGTTGCGTTTTCGATTAACTTAGCGAATCAAAATTGGCAAATTACAACGAATTAATATTGTTATCATTTTAATCTTTGTTGCTTAATATTAATTAAATATTTCTTTTCATTTGCTACTCTTTTTTATGGTTACATACTTTTTGTAGCCATGTTTTATTCTAAAAAGGAGCAAAACATGAAAAGTTCAATAGCCTTTTTTGTTGCAACTGTCATCGGATTGACGGGCAGTGCTGGATACGCTGCAGGATGGAACGTCGATATATTCACTGGAAAACAAGGATCAGATAATCTCGAATGGGCCGGTAGTGATTACAAAACCGATTCTGGCAGATCTTACGGTTTGGGAGTTTCTAAGCGGTTAAGCCCAAGAACGTCGGTTGGATTTGAGGTGGGTTACACCAAAAACCAATACAGCTCGTTTAGGCCGAATTATCTAAGCGGTACTTCAGCAATCATAACCGCTAAGTATGACTTTCTAAAGTATAACCGTTTTGAAGCTTACGCTGGACTTGGCCTTGGTGCTGTTCGAGCCAGTTATCGTAATTATGGGTTCAATCATCAACACAGAGATACTGTTGCGGCTGGTCAGCTGACGTTGGGTGCACGAGTTGCTGTGTCACCACGATCTCGACTGTTTCTTGAAGCGAGACATATAAATGCATTCAATGATCCCAAGGTTAGCCATAATGGTGGTACCGGATCTCTGGAGGGTGCAGAATATAAAGGAAACAGTCTGGTTTTAGGCTGGCGCTACTCCTTCTAAACTTCACAGCTAAAGGTAAGTAAGGGTGGTCTTTTTAGACCATCCTTATTAAGTCATTGCTCTCCCCTACCTGATGGACTTAAGCCTATGTAATTGCTGAAAAATAATACTCTCAATAAAAAACTTTGATGTCCAGAAAATCCCCGATTCATCTTGCATTTAGATTTCTTCGACTAAGCTTCCACAAATAAAAAAATAATGGATGGATAGAGTAATTCGCTCAATCCGATTGTTTGAACCACTGCTATGGGCTGGTTGTGGTTGAAGTACAAACATAACAAGAAAGGGATTATACGAAGATGTATAAAAAAATTGTAAAGGCAAGCTTGGGGTGCCTGATGGCATTGTCTGTGACTAGTGCTGTAGCGGCGCTACCTAACCATAGTTCTCCACTTGGAATAAATACTAACGAAGCGCTGGAAAATAATTCCAGTTTGCCGTTTGTTGATCTGTTTCGTTTATCGATGCCGTTTGATGAAGCGCGCCCATGGTTTACCAAAGGTAATGTGCGTTACGATCAGAACGGATGGCCAAACCAGTTGAACGGTGGTAAGGCCGGTACACGTTTTCTTAATCAAGTGGATCCTCGGGCATTGCCTAAAGGGCTTTACACAGTCCGTTACGATGGACAAGGTGACCTGAGGTATGGCGGTGGTGCAAAGCTAGTCCGCAGCCAACCGGGTATGGATCTGATCGCACTGGAACCGATGTCAGATAATAAGATAACCGCGACTTTGACGATTGAACACACTAATCCTCGCAACCATCTTCGCAACATCCGTATTTTGATGCCGGGCGGAATATGTGCAAACAATGCGTTTCGTCGTGTTTCCAGCCCTAACCACTGCCGCGGAAACTTTCAGGCGTTTGCGGATCATTATAAACATATTACGTTTAATCCTGACTACCTTAACTTCATGAAAGACTTCAAGGTGTTACGGTTTATGAATATGGCGGGAATTACCCGTAATAATCTGCAACATTGGTCACGACGTCCCACTATGCAGAAAGCCACCTGGGGTGGTAAAGAAGGCCATCGTGGAGTACCAATTGAAGTGATGGTTAAGTTGGCCAATCAGTTAAATGTTGACCCTTGGTTCAGCATGCCGCACAAAGCTGATAACGATTTTATAAAAAGGTATGCTCAATACGTACGCCGTCACTTAAAGCCACATTTGAAAGTCTATGTTGAGTACAGCAACGAGACTTGGAATGACGTGTTTGTGCCTCAGGCGGAACACATGAAGCAAACTGGCGTACGTTATAAGTTGGATAAAGACCGTAGAGTCGCCGGTGCTAAATATTATTCGATGCAAAGCGTCCGTATTTTTAAAATGTGGGAGCAGGCCTTTGGCGGTAAGCAGCGTTTGATTCGCGTTATGGGAGGCTTAACAACGGATACCAATCTTTCACATACCGTCTTGAGTTATCGAAACGCTTATAGAGATGTAGATGCGCTGGCGGTTGCCCCTTATTTCTATGTGGGACAGGAGCGCATGCGACATATTCATAGTGTCGGTCATGTTTTCCGACAACTA
>CALAJG010000064.1 GCA_937923375.1 uncultured Leucothrix sp. | reverse complement strand
TCATCTTACGCCGATTATAGTACCTAAAACTAGCTGAACGTACAATTGACAAAAACTAATCGTTATGTTTAGAAAACCTGTACTAAATAATTGAACCAATTTGCATCCAATCTGTTTAGCTTAATAAATACACATTACCTTGCTAATACAATCATAACATAATGCTCGTTAGTAGCTGAACGCCAAAAAGAGTTCACGAACATTCACTCGCGCTCGTAATCGTACCGCTAGCAAATACAGGCCGCCCAATTTACGATGAAGGAATAGCGCATCGGCAGGAGGGGTATGCCAATAGTCTTGCTCCATGCTTAGCTTCATTCCTGCTTCTTTAACTTTTTCGGTTATCTTCGAACTGCCAAAGTCATAAATACCATCGTGTGCCAATGGCTCACAGGCCTGAACAAATAAGTCCACAACAGTAGCCTGTTGCTCAGGTTTGATGTCTTCCTCAAAGAAACCAATCGCTTCCGCAGCGGCTTCGATGGCATCGCGATCATTTTGTGTCGCCGCATGCATCAGCTTTGAATAAGCATCTGCAATTTCAACAGGGTATTCACGCGTCGCGCCAAAATCCAATAAAATTAGTTTGCCGGTTTGAGTGTCATATTGATAATTTGCAAAGTTTGGGTCGGTTTGAATTAACCGGAACTCAAATATCTCTCGAAACAGCAATGACATTAATAAGGTAATGACCCGATCCCGATCTTGCTGTGAACCGTTTTCTAATGACTCGATGGGTGAGCCCTCGACGAATGACATCGCCAAGACATGTCCGGTGGTCAGGTCGTCGTAGATTTCTGGCAACTGGTAGTCAGGTGACTCAGCTAATAATTCCCTATAACGCTTGAGTGAAGCAGCCTCTTGCTCATAGTCCGCTTCAATATGCAGCTGCTGCTTGGCCTCTTCTAATAACGGTTTATAGTCCAGAGTTTTAGGAATTAATCCTGACATACGTAACAGCGTTGCCACATTATCAACGTCACTATCGATACTTTCTCTAACGCCGGGGTATTGGATTTTAAGGGCGAGATGCCGGCCGTCTTTGGTGTGTGCAGAGTGCACCTGACCAATTGAGGCAGCCGCGACAGGTTCGAATGAAAATTGTTTAAATTTAAGATTCCAGCCTTTTCCCCAGTTTTCCTCCAGTACCTTATTCAATTGGCTAAGCGGCATCGACTTTGCATCAGAGCGCAGTCGTGCAAGGATCTCGGTCATTTCAGGCGGGAGCAAGTCGCCAGTGTCCATCGACATCATCTGGCCTACCTTCATTGCGGCACCGCGTAACTGTGCCAGCTGGTCAGTGATTCGTTTGGCGTTTCCTGGTGTTAATAACATCTCGCTGGCCTTCGGCCTATTGCCCTTGGCTAGCTGTCGAGCTCCTTCGGCCAGCATGCCACCACCGATACCGGTCGCTAAAGACCCTAGTTTAGCAAAACGTGAAAGCCGACCAGCGGGCACCGCCGCCGTATTATTATTCTTAGGCTTGTCATCTTTCATACTAAAGTGTCCTGTTTTTAAGTTGTTTTATCACACATCAACCACTTATCTTAGCGCTGTGAACCAAATAGCAACCGTGACCACTAAAGCTATAAGCGCATTACTGATAACAATAGCAAGCGCTAGATAATAAAAAACGGGTTATTGTCATGATCATAAAATGATATGGCTTGATTATGTTGGGTAGCTGAGCAATCGGCTACCCAATTTTGTTTTAGGCCTTTGCTGGATCCAGTAAACATCGCAAAATCCCTAATGAATAAAGCTTGGCAACCTCGTCAATAAAGCGCGGAAAATCAACCGCTGCCTCCTCATTAGCGGAATCCGAAATCGTGCGAATCACTGAAAACGGAATGTGGAAGGCATCACAGACTTGTGCTATCGCCGCACCTTCCATTTCTACACAAGCTACAGTAGGTAATCGTTTGCGTAAATCCTCCACTTCAGCATCGCTGGAAATAAACTGGTCACCACTGGCAATATCGGCAATTACCACCTTTGGATCACTAAGCGAAAACTCTTCACGTAAAGTTGAAGACAAGGTGCTGGTTAAATCCTGGCTTATAAAATGTTCGGCGGCCTGACGAAGTGCTTCGCAACGGCTTGCGTCACTCTCAATGGCAGCACGATCCAGTAGCGGAATTTCATGGCGTGGAATGATCGGGCTCGCATCCATATCGTGCTGGTAGAGCTGCTTAGCGATCACTATATCACCTACGTTTAAGTCGGCATGAATACCCCCTGCAACGCCAGTGAATATGATTTCTTTAACACCTAAGCCAGCGATGAGATAAGTTGTAGTGCTTGCTGCAGCAACCTTACCCCAGTGAGAGAAAACTAATACGACAGAATGACCCCAGAGCTCGCCTTGGTGATAAGTGCGGCCGCCAACTTTGGTCGTGAAAGCACCGGTTAGTTGGTTGATTAGGGCGGCGTTTTCTTCGGCCATGGCGCTCATTATTGCGATGGTCATGTTTGATCCTTGCATTTACAGATGCGAAATCATACCACCTTCAAACGATTTTGATGGCACTGACAAAATGGTTTCCAGACCAATAGTAAAACGAAGATTGCTCTGTATAATTAAAGCTATGATAAAAATAATTTTAATAATCTGGTTAGTCGCAATCCACGCCTTCGCTTTCCTTGCTATGTGGGATACCGATCTACCTTACCGTATTGACCGTAAACTAAAACTAGGCTTGCTCAACCCACCAGAAATCACCCACTACTACAAAGAAATGGTCGGCAGCCAGCTGCAGCTTGATGGCAGTATCGAGGCAGGATCGATAATTTTCCTGGGCGACAGCCTAACCCAGGGGCTCAATGTTGCTGCACTAACAAAGCCAGCTATTAACTATGGCATTGGCATGGATACCAGCTTAGGCTTGCTGCAACGAATCCCTCAATATGAGTCCCTGAAGAGAGCATCTAAAGTCGTTATTGCAATCGGTATAAATGACTTGTTACGGATCAAGCGAAGTCCTCCTGATATCCTAAAAAACTATCAGAAAATTTTGGAAATCTTACCGACTGAAGCCGATGTGCTAATACAGTCTGTGTTTCCAGTCGATGAGAGGATTGGGTTAACCGGTATCAACGAAAAAATCCTGCAACTGAATTCAATGCTGCGGGTGCTGGCAAAAGAAAAAAAACATGATTTCATTGATCTAAGAGAGCCGTTTGTCGAAAAAGACGGAAATCTGAAAGAAAAATTTCATATCGGGGATGGCTTGCACCTTAGTAGCGAAGGCTATAAACAATGGATTGATGTCTTGAATAGTCACCCACTGACTCAGAACCGTTGATGTTGTGTGTAAATTATGTATAATTTGTCTTTATATTGGCTTGATACTGCAAAACTGAACTAATGTTACATTTTAGTTACTAACTTTTAACAATAATTAATACAAAACTTGGGCCAAACTCAATGCGCTTTAATACTCTTTGCAGATTCGCTTTGCTATGCTTCTTTTCTACCCTGCTTATTGCTTGCGGCAGCGGTGGTGGTGGCAGTGTCACCCTTCATACCGGAACATTAACTTTAGGTGGAAAGCCAGTTGAAGGTGCCAATTTTAGTAGTACTGGCGGAGCACAAGACACTAGTGGAACGACGACAACCAATGGTCAATTCACTTACACCGACAATAGTACTGTTGAGATACGCATCGGCAATACGTTGATAGGAACGGCTTCGGCAGCTGATCTTGCTTCTGGTTTGACGATAGAGTCATTAATTGCAGCTAACCCTGCAGCAGCTAGCAATCCAACCTTGATGGCCCTACCAAACTTAATGTCTGCATCTCAGGGTGCAGGTGCGGCTTCATACCAACTTCCAAATACCTTAGCTGAGCTTGATCCGGTTGCCAAGACGGTATTGACCTTGGGTGGTAATCCGATTTCAGGGGTTGATTTCTCATCCGGTAGCAATACCGGGCTAACCACACAAAACGGTGTATTCAATCAAAGCGGCACTAGCAATGTCACGTTTAAGGTTGCGGGGTTAACCATTGGTACAGTGTTGGATGCGGACCTGCCAACTAGTATTGAAGCGTTGGCTGCAGCGAGCACTTCGACCTACCCTGTTATTAAGAACCTACCGGCCTTGCTTACCGAACTAAATGCGCCGGGAGCAACTAATCCTATTGCTGGTTTTAGACTGTCAGACCTAGAGCAGCAATTATTAAAGCCCACCACGCTGCCGCAAAATCGCGTTTTTGGGATGAACCTTGAAACGCCTCAGGCCGAAGCCGATGCTATCAATCAGCCATTGCTTACTGCGGACATTTACCGAGTCTCGCGGCCACTTGAAGAGAATTCATGCAACTCGATTAGCTATGATTCGAATGGTTGGCCACTAGAACTACCGGCAGCCTGTGCCAACGCTAATACAACAGCCGGTGAAAGTAAGTATGCTTTTACTCGTGTGCTGCAGTACTCGACCAGCCAGTCTGTTCCCGCCGGAACCTACACCGTACTGTATGATGGAACCGGTACCATTCACTTCAGTGGAATGGGGTGTAATCGGCGTGTCACGAATGGTGTGTTATTGGTTGACCTCGCGGCTACCAATGGCTGCCCAAATCCAATCGACTCGTCACTTTCTGGTTACAACGGAGGCAATAACCCTCGCGGTTTAGAAATCAGCGTTACGCAAATTGATCCGGCTGATCCGATTAAAAACATCAGAATCATCATGCCAGGGGGGATCTGCAAGGGGAATCCGTTTACCCGTGTAAATACTGCAGCAGATTGTGGCAGCACACCCTATGTCTCTTTCACTGAGATGCTGAAAGAAAATCGGAATGCCATTGTATTTAATCCAGACTATCTGAACTTCGCCAAAGATTTTCGCGTATTACGGATGATGAACTTGATGGAAGCATCACCGCGTCGTCCAGAAAGTCAGACCTTTAACCCTTGTCCTGCCTACCCTACAGCACTTCCTAAGACACCAGCGCCGACAGCAGCAGCGTTAGCGGCTTATAACGCGGCGGTTACTGCTTACAATAACTGTGTTTTACAGCCGTTGACCTGGGCACAACGTCCGACGCTGGATAACGCAAGCTGGGGAGGTTCGTACAGAACGACGGTAGTAAAACGCCAAGGAGTTCCATTGGAAGTAGGCATTGCGTTGGCAAACTTGTTGAAGGCTCACCCGTGGTTCAACATTCCCCACAATGCGGATGACAACTATGTCAGTGAATATGCAACGCTTCTGGCAAACGAACTTGATGACTCGCTGATTGCGCATATCGAGTACAGTAATGAAGTTTGGAACTCGGGCTTTTGGGGGCACAACTACAACAATATTAAGGGTGCACAGGACAGCACAATTGCGGCGATGGCTAACTTCCCAAGCAGAGACACGGCATATTCCGTCAGAACCCGTTACTACGCTAAGCGCTCAACAGAGATTTTCAACGTATTTGCAAGTGAGTTTGGTGACACTACCCGTTTAAAACGCATTCTAGGTGGTCAGCACAAAAACCCGAGTATTATCGGTCACATGCTGAGCTATGGCACTACCACTCAACACACCGATGCTGTTGCCATTGCACCGTATTTCCATGGCTGCTGGTCGCGTGGCACCAATACCAACTGTGCTGACACCACAACCGTTCCACAAACGATTGCAGACTCGAACTCATTGGATGATGTTTTTGCCGCAATTGATGGCGTATACAACGATATGCCGGGTATATCCGACGCAGTTCGTGGTGACCCAGATAGTCTGGACGGCACGATCAAATCATTGGCAAAGCAAAAGGCTGAGTTAGACTTGGTGACCAGTCGCGAAATTGACCTTTATGCCTATGAGGGAGGTCAACACTTGACGGTCAAGTGGGGCGATACAAACTACACCACAGCAGAGAAAGATAGCCTGCTGGACTTCATGTACAGCGCTAATCGTGACCCACGAATGAAAGATCGCTACACCACGCTGTTGAACGGCTGGAAGAATGCTGGGGCAAAACTTTTTGTATTGTTTACTGCGCCACAAACTTTCAACCGGTTCGGTAGTTTCGGTATTAAAGAGCATATCAACAGTACTCGTAATAGCTCACCAAAGTATGATGCAGTGTTGACGTTCCAGGAAGCTTTAAATGGATGTTGGCCTGGTTATGTTGATGGTGGTTGTTAGGGGTTGACTTTAATATTAATATTCTTAATGTTTGGCTAATAGTGTTGCTTCATTTGGTAAGGTTATTTATATGATAGGAAATTCATTGGTCCCATTTGTCAAAGCAGCAACAGTTTTCTTGATCTGCTTAATGTTAGCGGCTTGTGTCGCAACAGAAGATGAAGCTACTAATTCGGATGTTGCCACTGCGAACAGTGTTGTGGTGCAAGAAAATACTGTAAATGCCAGACCAAGTGACTTACCTATCCCACTGTATCGGCTTTATAACCGGTTTAGTGGCGAACACCTTTATACTCAGAGTCAATCTGAATACATAGCACTTGGTTCTGTAGGCTGGACTCAGGAAAACATTGCATTTTATGCATTTAGTAGATCAGTAGTTCTAGATGAAGTGGCGGCGCGTCCTTGGTTACGGGTATACAACCCTAATAGTGGTATGCATCACTGGACAACCAGTCAAAATGAATACGACACATTAGGGCAATTGGGATGGATTCAAGAAAGTGCCTCAGGATATATATTTGACCGACAGGTAACGGGCGCTGTTCCTCTTTACCGCTTGTATAATAAGAACAACGGTACTCATCACTGGACATTGGATTCTAATGAGCGTGGCGTGTTGATTACTTTTGGTTGGAAAGATGAAGGTATAGCAGGCTATGTTTTCAAGAATGTTAACGACTATGATCCGGCTAGTTATGCAAGAACGGTTTTGACCCTAGGGGGGCAGCCAATTTCAGGTGTTGGCTTTAACTCTGGAAACAACTCTGGACTCACAACACAATATGGTGTGTTTGCTCAAGATGGTAGCAATAGTGTCACATTCAAAGTAGCCGGGCTTACAGTTGGCACAGTTTCCGATGCGAACCTCCCCGCCAGTATCGAAGGTTTGGTCGCGTCGAACCCTACAACAAATCCTGTAATTCGTAATTTACCAGCATTGTTAACGGAGCTTAACGCTGTTGGTTCAAGCAATCCTATTGCTAATTTTCGTCTTCATGACTTAGAGCAGCAGTTGTTTAAACCGTCCGTGTTGCCAAGGAACCGAGTGTTAGGTATGAATCTCGAGACACCTCAGGCTGAAGCAGATGGTATTGACCAGCCCTTGATTACTGCAGATATCTTTAGGGGCGCGCGCCCTTTTAAAGAGAACTCCTGTGAGAAGGTTACATACGATGATAACCGTTGGCCAAACAAGCTAATCTCTGCTGAGTGCGCTGATGCGGATACTGCGAATGGCGAGAGCAAATACGCCTTTACCCGAATACTACAATTTTCTACAAGCCAGTCTGCTCCAGCAGGTACCTACACCGTTCTCTATGACGGCAAGGGTGCTGTGCATTTCAGTGGAATGGGTTGTAACCGCCGTTTTGTCAACGGTGTACTATTGATAGATATTGCTGCAACTAATGGTTGCCCACATAGTCTGGATGGGACTGGTAGCTATAATGGTGGAAACAATGCACGAGGCTTAGAGGTTAGCATTACCGAAATCGATGCGGCCGACCCTATACGCAATATTCGTATCGTTATGCCAGGTGGGGTTTGTAAAGGGAACCCTTTTACGCGTGTCGCCGATGCTACAGATTGTGGTAATGATCCATACATCTCTTTTGTTGAGGTTCTCAAGGCAAACCGCAACGCGATTGTATTTAATCCAGACTATCTGAACTTTGCAAAAGATTTCCGGGTCTTGCGAATGATGAATTTAATGGAGGCTTCACCACGTCGTCCTGAAAGCCAGACATTCAATCCATGCGATGCCTTCCCCTCTTATAATGAGTGTATTTTATCGCCGTTAACCTGGAGTATGCGTCCCACTATGGAGCATCCAAGCTGGGGAGGCTCCTATAAGACCCCTGTGTCCAGAAGACAAGGTGTACCATTGGAAGTGGGTGTTGCGCTTGCCAACCTACTAAAGGCACATCCTTGGTTAAATATTCCGCATAATGCCGATAATGACTACCTCACGCAATATGCAACGCTGTTAGCTAACGAGCTTGATGATTCATTGATTGCTCACATCGAGTATAGCAATGAAGTTTGGAACTCGGGTTTTTGGGGGCATCACTACAGCAATATTAAGGGAGCTCAGGATAATGAGATAGCAGCGATGGCTAATTTCGATGGCCGTTCAACAGAGTACTCTGTTCGAACACGTTATTATGCAAAGCGCGCTACAGAAGTTTTTATGGCATTTGAGAATGAATTTGGCGATAACTCCCGCCTAAAACGTATTTTAGGCGGCCAAAACAAATTTCCTGCAATTATTGGAGACATGCTCAGTTACGGTTCAACAACAGAGCATACGGATGCAGTTGCCATCGCGCCTTACTTCCATGGCTGTTGGTCAAGAGCCTCTGGGCTCTGTGCCGATGCTAACCAAACTATCTCTGAGGCCACTTCAGTTGATCAGGTTTTTGATGCTATCAACAATTATGGATTTGATGGGACTAGTGGTGATCCTGATAGTCTCGATGGGACAATTTATTTATTAGCCCCTCAAAAAGCACAGTTGGATTTGGTGACTTCCCGCAAAATAGAGCTTTATGCTTATGAGGGGGGGCAGCATTTAACAGTTAAGGGTGGACTGGATAATGATACGGCAGAAAGTCTTCAGGATTTTGTATATCGTGCAAACCGCGACCCCCGCATGAAAGAGAGTTATTTGAGGCTGTTAAATGGTTGGAAAGACGCAGGCGCCTCTCTTTTTGTATTGTTCACTGCACCGCAAACCTATAACAAATTTGGAAGCTTTGGAATTAAAGAGCATCTGAATAAAAGCCGCGCAGAGTCACCAAAGTACGATGCTGTACTGACCTTTCAGGAAGCATTGATGGGATGCTGGCCTGGTTATGTTGAGGACGGTTGTTGAGGTGAAACTTAGAGGTAAATTTCACCTTTAAGAAATAGCGATGCATAGCCACTCATTGCTACCCGATCCCCTTTGTTTTCACAAAACAGTTCTCCACCACGTTTGGAGAGTTGTTTTGCGTGGAGTATATCGTTGCTTAGCTTATCTGCCCAAAAAGGCACCAAGGTGCAATGAGCTGAGCCAGTTACAGGGTCTTCAGGGATTCCTGCATTTGGTGCAAAAAACCGGGACACGAAATCAACTTCATTTCCTTTCGCTGTCGCGATAACGGCAAAGCTATCTTCGATTTCACTGATTTTTTCCAAATTGGGTTGTAGTTCAGCAATCTGCAGCTCTGAGTCAAATAGCACCAATAAATCACGTGACTGCCAAACTTCCGTAGGCTTGATGCCAAATGCTTGTTCATGAAGACCATTGATCTCGATCTGCTTAGGGGCGCGAGCTGGAAAATCCATACTTAACTTTTGTTCGTCATTCATGGTGACATCGAGCGTTCCACTCATTGTTTTAAATGCGACATGTCTCAGCGATGGCTCAAGGAACTTAAAGATTACGAAGGCTGAAGCCAAAGTAGCGTGTCCACAGAGATCAATTTCAACGGTCGGCGTGAACCAACGAAGGTCGTAGCCAGACGCTGATTTAATGATGAACGCTGTTTCAGCAAGGTTATTTTCAGCGGCTATATTTTGCAAGGTTGGGTCGTCTAGCCACTTATCGAGCACGCAGACGGCGGCAGGGTTTCCTTTGAACACTTCACTTGCAAAGGCATCGACTTGGTACATAGTAATTTTCATGAATAGTCCTTCGGATCTTTAGACAGGTAGTTAGTTTGTTTTAGAGACAAATGCCGCTAATACAACCACTAGAAGCATTGCGACTGCCATTCCAATGTTGATCATGCGCTGCCATTTAGGCGCCAAATCTAAACTTTGTAGCCACACACCCAGCCCTAGCCAGAGAAAGTGTATTGGCACCCAAAATAAATTGATAATAATAAACTTAACCGCAATCTCAGTGAGTGGTGCCTCTTGCATTATCGGGAAGTTTGACAGGAAGAAAGCATTGATGGCATAGGCTTTTGGATTGATGAATTGCAGCATTAGTCCACCCCAAAATCCGGGCGGTTTGCCTGGATTTATAAAAGCGACTTTTGATCCGGCAAAGGCAATTTTCAACGCCAGGTAAAGCAGAAACAGTAGTGAGGCGATTGCCAAAACTACACGAATCAAAGGAAAGGCTTCTAATGTGGCAAAAAGGCCACCAGCAACAATAAAGTAAACGGCATTATTTCCGACAAACAGGCCAAGCACAAAACGTAGACCCGCTTGAAAACCATAGTTTGCACCTATTCCAGCGGTGGTTAATACACCGGGCCCAGGCGTAATAATTCCGAAAAAGGTTGCGGCAATAAAGCTCCATAACATCATGATTGAGCTAACATCCCAGCCGCAATCTCATTATGTCGCGTGATCAAAGGCTCTAACGCAACCCCTTTCAAAACCCCTTCTTCAACAATCACTTCGCCATTAATGACTGACAGCCAAGCCGTTCCCGGCGAACAAGTCATCAGCGAAGCAACCGGATCATTCTGCCCACCCGCATGCTGCAAGCCATCAATGCGGAACGCCACCAAATCAGCTGATTTACCCACTTCTAAACTACCAATATCATCTTCACGTCGCAGCACTCTTGCGCCGCCTAACGTCGCTAACTCCAAAGCATCTCTCGCTGAAAAGCGATCTGCCTTAGCTTCAAACCCAGGCCAACCAACACGTTGCAATAACATTGCCTGACGTGCTTCACCTAACATATGGTTTCCGTCATTGCTCGCTGATCCATCAACACCCAGAGCCACTTTCATACCAGCATCAACCATGTCACGCACAGGCGCGATACCGGAAGCCAAAATCATATTACTACTTGGGCAATGACAAATCCCCGTGCGCGTTTCTGCCATCTGCGTGATTTCATCGGGTGAAGGATGCACCATGTGTGCGAACCAAACGTCATCACCCAACCAACCCACGCTTTCCATGTATTCCAGTGGACGCATGCCAAATTTCTCCATGCAAAAACGATCTTCATCAATAGTTTCAGCAAGGTGCGTGTGCAGGTTAACTTTAGGGTAGGTACGCGCTAAGTCAGCCGTACG
>CALAJG010000063.1 GCA_937923375.1 uncultured Leucothrix sp. | reverse complement strand
CCTCTTTGTCTTTACCCGGGAGCGGTACAGCAAATCGGCAGCCCTTTTCATTACAATTTGAGGAAAAACTCATAAGGGACAAAGGAAAACCACTATGGGTTGGTAATCTTAAAGAGAACATAGCCTGATCATTTAACATATCCCAGGCATAGAGTTCCGCATCAGTACCGAGAGTTATAAAAGCATTAGCCTGCGGTATAAAGCCAGCATCCAAAACAGTTTGTGAATGTCCTTTCAATGGCACCGCACTCTCATTGTTGAGGATATTATTTTCCAGAGCATAGCGATTGATATTTGAGCCTCGGCCAAACGCCATTATCGACTTTCCATCCGGCGAAAAATAAGCACCGTATAAGTCGTAACTTACCTCCAGCTCAGAAACAGGCTCTCCCTCAGGTAGCCCATCATCCCCTAATTGCCAATTTTTGATCGAGCGCTTGCCAATGGTTAGCAAATATTTTTCATCCGATGACAAGGATATTGACTCAGGCCCACGCTTTTCAGGAGGGTTTCTATGCAATCGCTTAGAGTATCGAACCTTAGCTCCGAGAGACGGTTCTACATCGACTCGCCCCACATATCCATCAGCGGTACCTACTAACAACGAGGAGGCATCAGCATTAAACAATAGATTTTTAAGTCCACCATCATAGCCTTTAAAGTTACTCAGCTTCTCAAAAGTGCCCGTTATAGTGTAAGACCAAATGCTCAGCTTTGATCCTAAATTGGGCTCTCGGGAGATTACCGCTAAGCGTTGATTTTTCGGATCAAACGACAGCGCTTCAATAACATCATTACTCACTTCACGTTCGATAATTAAAGAATAATCGTCAGTTCGGTAAATCTGCACAATCCCACTATTCAGACCGACAGCCAGTAGGCTACCTGTAGCATCAAGCGCGGTCTTTACCGGTTTAGCTGGATTTGTATTTAACAGCTGCAGGTAAGGAAGATTCGTCCGCCATTGTAAAACAGCCCCTTCTTTACCCGGAGAAAATAGCTGTCGTGTAACGTTGTCATAGGCTAAGTGACTCACTCCGACTTCCGCAGAGTGACCTTCCATAACCTCAAGTAACACTTGATATTTTTGCTCTGGCGCTACTTTCCACATCCGCAAGGAATGATCCATACTTGCCGTCACTAAGCGTTCGATTCCAAATTGATCTTCCACCCAAGTCAGGCTAAAAATTAGCTTGTCGTGGCCACTAATAAAACTGTGTACCAGTAGGCCTTGTCGCCAATCCCATATAAACACCTGTCGTCCTGATGCCGTCGCTAAGTATTTTCCATCCTTGCTAAAGCTCAATCCGAGTACGGGTTTATTGTTGTGCTGCAATGGTTTTAGGACTTCCGTTTCAGTTTCAACATTGGTTTTCCAAAAGCGCACCGAACCATCATGTGATGCACTGACTACCAACCCGTTGGGAGCAAACGTTAAACCACCTTCAGAAATTTGTGACTTATGAGAAAGACCTGTCCACAACAACTCAAGGTTCTCCTCAATCTTAAAATAACGCACACGCCCCACACTACCGGTGTAACCAACAACGATATACTTACCGTCAGGGCTGTAAGCAACGGCTTTTGCTGCGCCTGAATTCGATTGAGATGCATACACTTCAGGTGATTTAGCCACATCTGTCCAAAGCCAACGAATCGTCTGACCTGCATCATCTACCGTCACAAACCCCTCACCATCCGGATCAATGGCGATATCCTGAATATGTGCCTTAGCTTCGGTCTGCAGACGGTATTTAGGTTCTTTTTCACCCCGAATATAAATGTAAACCCAACCGCTTTCACCCACAGCAATCAAAGCATCTTTCTTGGCATCCAATCTTACTGAGTGTAATGGCACAGCGGCTGCATCAAAACGCTGATTAGGCGAGACACCGGTGATTGCGAGCTTTCTCAGCATCAGCTTTAATTTATAGCTAATCTCCGGAGAGGAGGATGTTTGAAGCTTGGACACATCCAACAAGACTTTTCTCGCCTCCCAAAAACGACCGTCTTCAATATAGAGACGAGCTTGGGTCATAAAAGCTTCGTATATTTTTTTATCGTAAGCATCTTCCACAGCTTTTGACTGTAACGGTACTCCACTGGACTCTGTTGAATTCAGCGCATCGCTCCAAATCGATTTAGGATTAGCGGTATTAGTCACTGACCTTGGTGACGCTTCCTGTGTTTGATAGCGAAGGTCTTTATTTTCATCAATTAATTTCTGCTGGCTTATTTGTTCCTGCGTCAGCACTTTTTTAGTATCAACCAAGGCTTGATTGCTACTTTCTAGCTGTTTATTACTGCTGGCTGCCGCAAGCCAACCTGTAATTGCGGCACCAATAGCTATAGCAAACCCCAACAAGACACTGATAAAGGTGCGTCGACTTCGTGATTTTATTTGTGCCTGTTCGACAGCTCGTTTAGCCTGTTTGGCCTCGACACTTTGATCAAGAAACGCCATCACCGCATCGAAGTTTTCACCATAACGCTGCGCCCACATCGCATTAGGCCTTTCTGTATCGCGCCAATGCAAAGCAATTTCCAAATCAGGTGACCCCAGCAATGCGGCCTCATCCTGCTGATGCCTTAGCGCAGTTCCTTCTAAGCGTTTGTAAAGTTGTGAATGCTCAGCTTCTGAGTCAACCCATAGATTAAGCAGTTGCCATTGGCGGATTAGGCTTTCATGGGTAATGTCTATAACCGTATCGTCTGTCAGCTCTACCGACGCTGGCGGCATCAGGAAATGACGGCCTTCCGCTCTAAAAACCTCTATAACCCGTAACATATTTTCACGATTGGCTGCGGGCAGGCGTAACGTCTCAGAAAACGTTACCGGTCGACGAATGCTATGGCCTTCTGGCGTTTTCTCTGTGAGCAACCGAAACAATTGCTCGGCGAGTTTTTGCTGGTCAGGATCCAGCTCAGTCCATGCTTCATCCAAATGATCATTGAGCATAGCCTGCAAGCCACCAGTCGCTTCGTACTCCTCAAGCGTTAGCTGATGATTGTCGTCAGTATCCCAAAGTCTCATCAGTGCATGTTGCAGCAGGGGTAGCTGATCCATCGATTGTCCGGCATCATTTAACAGCCGATTAACCAACTCTGGAGTCACATCGCCACCAAAGACCTTTGCCGGAAAGGCAATGGCTTGAGATAGCTGATCCCGATCTAAACTTGGTGTGAGATACAAGCCTCTGTTGATGGCTTCAGGCAGGCCTTGAAACGCCACACAATTACCCAAAAACTCAGAGCGCATGGTTATAGCCGTGTATACCGCGGGGTGTTTACTGGCAGCGAGGATAAGACTGACAAATTCTGCTGCCTCATTACTAGCCTGTCGCTGATAGCGAAAAACCTCTTCAAACTGGTCAACCAATAACAAGATGGTGCTGCCTTTCGGTAGCTGTAGATCATTTAGCAGTTCGTGCAAGCTTTGCGGGCCACGCTGCAAACTTGCCTGAAGGAAAAATTGCGCCTCCTCAAGCCACTGCTTTTTTGCGTTTTTGCCTGCCACTTCAGTAAATGGAAACCACTGCTGATAATGTTCTGCAAAGGTCTGGTCAGCCAGTAATGAACGGGCCATCGCTAAAAATGGCGAACCACCCGGCTTCATGTCGGCGACCAACCAATTCGCGCCAGCCTGACACATGAAGCCACTGTCCAATGCGGAGAGCACGCCCGTGCGCATCAACGATGACTTGCCACACCCTGAAGGACCCAGCACAGCTAGAAAATGACTATTTTGTAGTTTTTCCAGAATTTCATCTATTTGCCGTTCCCGACCAAAAAAGATATCGATTTCGTTCCGCCAAAAGGCGCGCAATCCAGGATAAGGACGTTGACTCATGCCGTCCCCTCCAAAAAGGCCTCGACACACTCTGCGGGGAAAGGCACATTATCGGCACAGCGCAACACCCGAAGGTTTTTGGCCATTGCACTTAGGTTGTTATCTGGATTATTGGGTGAGATACAAACCGCTGTTGGTAACGGCTTATCGCGCTGCGCCCGCATACGCCAGCTTTGCATGAGAAATTGTCGAATCTGCGTGATGGGGCTGGCATCATAGAGCAACAGTAAGGCGTCACAATAACGCATATTCTGCTCCATATCTTTGCGGATATCAGCAGGCCGACTGCGCTCATTTGGCGTTAGCGGTAGCAGACAAAAATGCCCATGCGCAGTCAGCTGCTTTGATACTCTTTCGGCAAGTGCACGATCTTCACTGCCAACATTGATGAAAATTATTTGCTGCGCGTCTTGGGCTATTTCCTGCTTAATCACAGGCTCTTCGGGAGGGAATAATTTCTTTAGTAAATACTGTTGGAAATTAACCAAGTCAGATGCCATTACATGCTGTCCACGCAGTAATTCCACCTGATCCTGATCGGTAATTTCGTCTATTTGTAATTCTGAGGACCGCCACTGCATCACGTCTACATCCAATTGCTTAGCATTTTGGTACTGAGCCCTCACTAAGCCCATGTTCCCACTGCCATCCAATAGTTGAATGAAGCATTGGCTCCTTGCCAGGTCGGCTTCCATTTCTTGCTGGAAAGTACTGTAGTTAATACGATTGCTCTTGGGCAATACTTCAATACGATGCTGGTTCAGCACACGAATAAAATCATTCCGCTCCAGCTGCAAAGTATCAGGCACCGGTGCAACATAGACCGTCGCCAAATTGGTATGGGTACTTAAAGAGCTATTGGTCGAGTCACCATTTGCCACTTCCGTTTCAGGTGGCGTAAAGAAAAAATATTGTGATGCAGGAGTAGTCATTTCCTCGCCACTAGCAACAGATGGATTGAGATTTATTCCGCCGGATGATTCCGGATCGCTTTGACGAATTTGCTTAAGTTTCCGGACTAATTGAATGGCCAAATCTTCGACCTGACGAAAATAGTCAGCACGATAATCCACCATTGCAGGTGTTCCCAAAGTGCGGACCACCCCAGACTGTTGCTTGTCGGCAACCCAAAACGCATAGCCTTTTAAATCTGCAAGAATCATCGGTCGATCGCTTTCAGCAAGTTTGTCTCTCTCGATAACAAAAACGCGGCCTGAATCAACCCCTTTAGTTTTGACAAATGCCGCTAGCTCATCCAAACACCAGCTTGAAGCAACGTAGCCAGGTGAAAGCACCAGCACGATAATTTCTGAGGCACGCACTGTTTCCAGTATCTCTGGGGTCAGCGGCACATTGCCAGGTAATTCAGGATCGCGCCAAAGGGTATATTTTTCACTACGACCAAGCTTTTGCCTTAAGTACACCTCGAGCGTTGCAATCAGCTGCGTTACCCAACCATCGGTTTCACCGGGTAGACACTCGTTATCTACATGCGCATAGCTAACAAAAATATCATGAGGATTACTCATCAAGGCTCCACAACGATTAAATTTTCAGGGGATAGGTACTAACATAGGCTATCTTGAAATAGATAACCAGTAATGCATCTTAAACAAACACTAACTATCAATTGTAGCCTCAACTTCGGGAGGTAAAGTCAGCTTTAGTCGTCCACCGACATGAGTGCTTAAAGTCTTATAAATATCAATTATTTGCGAATCCGGGACTTGTAAACACACATCGATCCGCTCGCCATAAAGCGTTTCGGCAGCAACCAACTTTAGCTCTGACAAAATCGAATCAACACTGCTTGTGTCAGAATATTCGTGACATAGCCATAGCGGTAGAGTCGGGGTTACTGTGTTGAGGCTGGCTCGATCCAGGCATTGTGCGACGGCTCCACTGTAGGCTCGCATCAAACCGCCAACACCCAGCTTAGTGCCCCCAAAATAGCGACTGACAACAACCAGGCAGTCGAACAGATCCCTGCCCTGCAAGACATTAAGCATCGGACGACCAGCCGACCCACCGGGCTCACCGTCGTCACTAAACTTCAGTCGCTCTGGCTGTTTTAAAGTATAAGCCCAACAATGATGTCCAGCATCTGGCATTTTGGTTTTCACAGCGTTGAGGATGTCAGGCACTAAAGCCTCGTCTTTCAAAGGAGACGCGCTGGCGATAAACCGGGAATGTTTAATCGGCTCAATTTCGAACTCGTAAGGTTCTGACAAAGTCAAATAGGGCTGACGCAGTAGCAAGCTTCATTCCAGATATCGATATGAAACTTGCATACTGCATCAATCCTACCGCTTTGCCAAATAATGTCTCAGCTCAATGTATAGTTTCGTTTTGCTCTACCAAGCCTAAGGCCTGCGTCATTATTTGACGCCCTTGCTCACCAATAACACGGCTCCAAATACTTAAAGAAGCTTCGTGTAATGGGAAACTGTTATCTAAGAACCTCTGACCACAAAAGTATTGCCACTCAGGCGATCTCTTCCAAATCGCTATTACATCCGAATAAGGAAGATTATCGATAGACTGCAAATACAGCAGACCAAATATCAATCGTGGAGAAGGTGCATTCTCACCCTTGAAAAGATAACTTAACTGGGTTTCCAGATACTGCCAATTAATTAACTTCTCGAGCTTGCAAACCTTATCATCTGGATGAACTAGTTTTTCCAGAGGAATTGCCGATTCAGAAACGATTTTACAAGCGACTTTTGGATTTATGTGAGTTTGTATCGCACTGTGCTTCATGTTTTTTATACCTACTACTTAGGGGAAAGAAGGTCTCTGAAACTTCAGAGACAGCCTAGTCGGTATTTATATCAGTTAGTGACACCATCCAAACAACCCTCGCCGCTGTGTGGCTCAGTGCTTCTAACAAATTGGTTAATTTCTTCCGACCTCACCTACAAGTAACGTCGGTAAATCCAAAACATGAGGGGGTAAGCGAAATAAATTTTATTTTTTTGATTTTTGCCAGTTCCGAGCGACGCGGAAACCATAAAGATTGCTGCGGTCATGCTCTGCCCCTGCGCTGCGGATGGCAGATCGGATACCATTCACATTCGCATCCCAGGCACCTCCACGACGCACCCGGGTACCAGTGAGATCACAATTCTGCAGCCAAGCGCCTCCATCAGCAGGGGCATTATCGTGCGTCTTATGCCAACAGTCCTGCACCCACTCCCAAAGATTACCCGAGGTATCCTGCACAGAAAACTTATTGGCTGGAAAGCGGCCAACCGGGGAGGCAAATTCCCATTCATCCTTACCACCAACGCCACCATAGTTAGCTTGGTCATGGCTAGCAGCTGACCCCCAATAATACGCGGTCGACTTTCCCCCTCTTGCGGCGTATTCCCACTCTGCCTCCGTCGGCAAGCGATAAGCTGTCTTGGTTTCACTAGCTAGCCAGTCTACATAGCTTTTAGCATCATGCCAGCTGACGCAGGTAACTGGATAACTTTCATTCTGCTCAAATCCCGGGGATCGCCAATTAAGCGCACTATTCATAACAAAAGGTTGCCCGGCAGCATTTACATCTTTGTGCACGCAACCTTCTCCTTCTTTTTCAGCGTCCGAAACATAGCCTGTGCTTTCTACAAATTTAGCAAACTGCCCAACGGTAACCTCGTGCTGTGAAATCTCAAACGTTTTGACATTAGCGGTAAATGGAGGGAACTCAGTTGGCCGACAGCCTCCGGGCACGTCGTCCCAACCCATTACACAGCCGATACTGATGCTTCCGCCACCAATTAGCAACATATTTGGAAATGGCCCTGGCATTTCACCAGACTTCAAGATTTTGTAATCAGAATAATTTAAGTCTTCATCAACCGTGATCTTTGGTTCGTTCAATGTGGTGCCCTTAGGCTGTAGACCCAGGAACAAAACTGCAACCGTGAGCCCACCAATAAGCGCTGGTATTCCGTAGGTCTTAAATGACTCAACCCAAGTGTTTTTTCCACGCAAATTAATTTCTTGTTTTGCATTAAGATAGATTATGCGCGCATCTTCTTTTGAAATTTCATTCAGAGGGTCAGTTTCAGGAACGCTCTGAACAGCGATGGCTTCATCTCTTAAA
>CALAJG010000062.1 GCA_937923375.1 uncultured Leucothrix sp. | reverse complement strand
CCGACCTAACGTTGCAACCTAAACAACTGTTGGTCAGTGTGGTCGCAGGAATGCCTATGGTTGAATTGCGTAATGCAATATCGCCTGATGTGGAAATTGTGCGCGCAATGCCGGTAAACTCTGCGCAAGCTGGTGCAAGCCCAACACTGATCTATCCTAACCATAAGCAGGTCAGTGATTTATTTGATTATTGTGGTGACACTATCTCAGTTGACTGCGAAGCAGCATTTGATCAGGGCAGCGTGCTGGCCTGCGTTTATACTTGGTATTTCAGCCTGTTCGAGCAGCTCATTCAATCTACGACTAGTGACGCACTTCCGGCAGATAAAGCCAAAGCGCTGGTGCTCGGCATGGCTAAAGGTGCGGCTAGTCTGGCGCTACAGAAGTCTGAAACGTCCGGGGAGATTGCTGAAGCGATTGCGACTGAGGGGACATTTTCCAAATTGGGACTGGATGTTTTGAAAGATCAAAAGGCTTTTACACCTTGGGGTGAGGCTTGTGAACTGCTGCTGGAACGTTTGAGCACTGCTAAGTAGTGTTGAACTTAGTTAATATTCTGGTGGTTTGGGTTTGGTCATCAACCTCACCGCAAACCACCAAAATTAACACTAGCGAGTTCCAGGACACCATGTGACCAGCGTAGTCAATTCAAAATTTTGGATGTTAAGCTTCAACCGCAGTCTTATCGAGTGTTCTACGAGTTTCCGCCTCAACCTCATTTAACTGCTCAAGCGTCAGATGACAGCTAATCTCATGCCCATCATTTAACTTAAGAATCGGCGGTATTGTGGTATTACATGTTCCTTCCATCGCCATTGGACAGCGATTGAAGAAAGGACAACCGACTTCCGTCATCTCCACACCACGCGAGATACCCACTGCCATCTCACGCTTCTGCATGGTGTCTTCCAACCAGCCGATACGCATCTCAGGTACTGAACTGATCAGTAGTCGCGTATAAGGATGGAATGGTGGCACCAGTACTTCATCCGTCGGCCCTTGCTCAACCACACGGCCCGCATAAAGGACTACAATCTCATCCGCAAAGGACGCCACGGTAGACAAGTCATGACTTATGAATACAAACGAAACGCCCGTCTTGTCACGCAGGTTAGTCAGCAGCTTGATGACGTTAGCACCAACAATACTATCCAGCGCTGAGGTTACTTCGTCGCACAGCAGCACTTCGGGTGTCGCCGCTAAGGATCTCGCAAGATTAATACGTTGCTTTTGCCCGCCTGACAGCTCCATTGGGTAGCGACTGGCAAACTCTGGTGGCAGCTCCACCAGCTCCAGAATCTCCGAGACTTTGGCATGCTTTTCTTTGCCCTTAAGCCCATGATAAAACTCCAGCGGTCTACCAATAATGTTACCAATGAGCTGCTTAGGGTTGAGTGCGGTGTCGGCCATTTGGAAGACGAACTGCACTTTTTGTAATTCTGATAGCTTACGATCCTGCAGGTCGCCTTCAAGCTTTTCACCATCTAAAATAATATCGCCACGTGCCGCTGGCAACATGCCTGCCATGACTCGCGCCAAGGTTGACTTACCACAACCCGACTCGCCAATTACGCCAACTACATGACCGTTTTTCACACTGACGTTAATGTCTTTGAGGATGGGGATCTTAGGTTCGCCGTTAATGTTACCGCCGTAACCTGCGGTTATAGCGCGCACTTCCAGATTGTCAGTATCACGGTCATGTTCCGCACCAACATCGGTGCCCAAACCAGCGATCGGTTTGGGACGTACCGCTTCCATCAAGCGCTTGGTATAAGCATGTTGTGGTCGGTTGATAATTTGATCGGCTGGCCCTTGTTCCATGACCTCGCCGCTGTATAGCACCACAATGTGATCTGCAATCTGAGCAACCACGGCCAGATCATGCGTGACATAGATCGCCGCTGAGTCTTCCTCATTAATTACCTTCTTAAAGGCTTTTAGCACTTCGATCTGTGTCGTCACGTCCAGTGCTGTTGTGGGCTCATCAAGCACCATCAAATCGGGCTTGCCGCATAGCGCCATGGCTGCCATCAAACGCTGTAACTGGCCACCAGACACCTGATGAGGGTAGCGATGACCGATGCGATCAGGGTCTGGTAACTCTAGCGCCTCATAAAGCTCTTCGGCGCGCTTAGTTGCCGCTTCCTGATCCAAAATTCCATGCAGTACAGCGGATTCGGTTACTTGCTCACCGATGGTCAAGGCGGGGTTAAACGTTGCCGCCGCGCTCTGTGCCAGATAAGCTACCTTAGCCCCGCGCATTTCCCGCTGCTTGAGCGGGTCCATTGATAACAGATCTTCACCGCGCAATTTCACTTCACCCCCGGCAAAGTGCAATCCCGGTTTTGTGTAGGCTAGTGCTGCCAGCGAAATCGTGGTTTTACCTGAGCCAGACTCACCAATCAGCGCAACCACTTCACCTTTGTGAATAGTAAAATCCACACCTTTAACAATCGGGATTTCAACACCGTCGTCATTGGTAGCGCTGATGCGTAGGTCTTTAACTTCGACTAATACTTCCTTTTCCATGCTGTCCATGACAAGCCCCCTTAGATCATTTTCGTCGCGAGACTTCCGCCGGACTTGGCAGAAATATCATCGACAATCAGGTTAACCGCAATGGTAAAGGATGCGATCGCCAAAGCAGGCCAGATCGCGGCATAAGAGGTAACAGTATTGCCATCTAGATCAATACCTCCGCTAAGTCCTGCGAGCCCGTCACGTACCATACTGCCCCAGTCCGAGGCGGGTGGCTGGATGCCCAGACCTAAGAAGCTCAAGCTGGATATAAACAGCACAACAAACACCAAACGCAAACCAAAGTCCGTCGCTAACGGCATGACGGCGTTTGGCAGCACTTCTGATTTAATAATCCACCAGATTCGTTCCCCACGTGCATGGGCTGCTTCTACAAAGTCTTGCACCATAATGTCTTGTGCGAGTGCCCGCGCGATTCGAAATACCGAGGTTGCATAAATGACCCCAGCTAAGCCAATCAATATCGGCACCGATGAGCCTAAAGCTGCGATAACGATCAAGCCGAGCATGATCGAGGGCAGCGCGAGAATGGCATCGTTGATCCGACTGATAATCATATCAATCCACCCTCCTTTGACCGCCGCTAAAATACCTAGCGTGATTCCCAGAAAGTAGGCCAATAGCGTGGATAGCAGGGCAATGCCAATGGTGTTACGTGCGCCATAAAGCACCCGTGACAGCGTATCTCGGCCAAGGGAATCCGTTCCTAGATAGAAGGAGCCATA
>CALAJG010000061.1 GCA_937923375.1 uncultured Leucothrix sp. | reverse complement strand
GGTGGTGCTGACGTGTCACGTGAAGGCGTACAGCGCGACCTATTGCCGCTAATAGAAGGTTGTACTGTCACCACTAAACATGGAATTATCAAAACTGATCATATTCTGTTTATTGCTTCAGGTGCCTTCCACTTAGCCAAGCCTTCGGACTTGATTCCAGAACTACAGGGTCGTTTGCCGATTCGGGTAGAGCTTGAAGCGCTTACTGCCGGTGACTTTGAACGCATCTTGGTCGAACCCAATGCTTCGCTGACAGAACAATATGTTGGTCTAATGAAAACTGAAGGCGTTGATCTGGAATTCACTAAAGATGGTATTGAGCGGATCGCCAAACACGCATTTGATGTTAACGAGAGCACTGAGAATATCGGTGCGCGGCGCCTGCATACCATTGTTGAGCGACTACTAGAAGACGAGCTATATCGCGCTCCGGATTGCGAACCTAAAGTCGTGGTCGACGCGTCCAAAGTTGATGCGGTTCTGGGCGAGCTGGTTAAAGACGAAGACCTGTCACGCTATATATTGTAAGGTCTGCTACTTATAAGTGCTAAGAGTTTAATGCTCTCAGCATTATCAGTTGAAGTGCAACATGGAATACACCTTATGACGCCAACCAATATCGCATTACATCAGAAATCAAGACTGCTGGAACTCACATGGCCAGATGGTGTAACCCACAACCTTCCTTGTGAGTATCTGCGTGTATACTCCCCTTCTGCCGAAGTACGTGGACACGGCCCCGGTCAGGAAGTGTTGCAGCTAGGCAAAGAGAACGTAAACATTACGGCGATTGAACCCGTGGGCCATTATGCCGTGAAATTAGTGTTCGATGACAATCACGATAGCGGACTTTATGACTGGAACTTGCTGCGTGAGCTAGGGGACGAGTACGACGCGCATTGGGCGGATTACCTGCGTCGCTGTGAAGAAGCGAATTATGAACGCAAAACAGACGGCCAGATCATTTGATATGAACGAAGCTTCCATTAAGCAGTTTATAAAGCAGCTAACGTTTAACGCTGACGGTTTAATCCCAGCAATAGCCCAGCAATATGATACGGGCGAAGTACTTATGATGGCGTGGATGAATGAAACCTCCATCGCCGAAACCTTGCTGAATAATCGTGTCTGTTATTGGTCGCGTTCCCGCCAGTCTCTTTGGCGCAAAGGCGAAAGCTCTGGACAGGTTCAAATGCTAAAAAGCTTTAGAATCGACTGCGATGCGGACACTATCTTGCTGGAAGTCGATCAAACTGGCCCAGCCTGCCACACAGGCCGTCGCAGTTGCTTTTATCGTGTTGTTGAAGGCCAGAAACTAGTCACTGACTCAGACCCGCTTATAGACCCTGCGACACTTTACGGAAAATGAAGCGAATCCTGCTGTGGTTAATTCGGGGCTATCAGCTAGTGCTGAGCCCTGTGATTGGTGCCAACTGCAGACATGAGCCTACGTGTTCTCATTACTCCTTTCAGGCAATTCAGCGCTTTGGTGCTTTCAAAGGCTTTTGGCTAACCCTCAAGCGAGTTGCAAAATGCCACCCTTGGGGAACCTGGGGATATGATCCGGTTCCAGAATCAAGCAAGCAATCTAGCGATAAACCTCAAGCTTCTTCAAACTAGACATAGCAATAGGCACCTGCGCAACACCCTCTTTCCTTCGTAAAGTAACGATTAAATCGCCGCCCTGAACCGCATCAAGCTTGCCTGCAGCACTCTTGCCATCTTTCCAAGAGACTCGCACCCGCATGCCAACGGCGCGTCTGGCATTGAAAATACTCATATCGCGGTAATGTGGGTCAGTATAGGTTCGCTTCTTTTTTCTCTCCAAAGCAGCCTGCGCTGCAGGAGGTAAAAAGTCATTGGTACTATAAGATGGCTCTACCACATCTTCCACCTCAGGAACTACTTCAGCCTTAGCCGCAGACTTAACTTCAACTGGCTTACCCGTAATCAGTGACGTTAATTGCGCTTTAGAGTTGCTGAAGATTAAATTCGCTGAGGTAAAAGTCTTTTCAACCGGCAAACCAAGCGCAACAATTGCAACAACGGAGATGATAAGTCCCATAAAGATGCCAGCAACATTTGTAGTTAGAGCAGATGCCACTCCTAGTTGCGTAAATATGACATAAGCCAATGTTGTAAAAAACACAGGGAGGCCGATCTGTAGACCAAGTTTAAGCATCGGCTCCAGTGTCAGCACATCTAATAGAATTAGTGAGGCCAAAGAAAAAATAAAACCAACTACCCAACAAGCAAATATTATGGGCATCTTCCAATGGCGTGCATGAAGTTGCTTAGCAATATGGCTAGTGAGCCAAAGCGTAATCAAGACGGCTAGGATTAAGACGGGAAACGTTAACATCTCCATTGGGCGTGACCTTATTTTTATAATTGGCGATACGACGATTTAAACAGCCGCGCAGCCTATTTGGCAATCATTACCCGATGAGTGTCATCGTTTTTGCTCAATTTATTCCTCGACCAATTTGACAATCGGCAGGCGATTTTTAATCGCTTTCTCCTTGTGGCCTAGCTTTACCGCATTACTGACGGCAGCCTGTACTAATTTACGATCACCTGCCTTTTCATCAACACGGTCTGCCCAATAAAGGCTTTTCTTGGCACGCCCCCCGTCGACATCATAAATACGTATATCAAAACCAATAGCGCCCCCGGCAGACGGTGGCTCACCTAATTTTCGCCACGGGATAACCGTAGTGATTTTGTAGCCAGAATCTATCTCAGTGAACAAGGTGTTTTTGCGCCCACCTTCAGCGTACTTAATTTTCATACGATTACGCAGATTACCAAGCTGAACCGTTAGTTCTACGCCGTCACCTTTCTCTACTTTGTCATCTTTGACCGAAACTCCCAGATACAAATTGCGATCATCCCAATACGCTTGCCACTTACCGGCAATCGCTGAAGGTTTGGATGGATCTCGGTTTGGTAAATAGATAGGCCAAAAATCATCCAGCGACCAGATCTGATCGGGCGACTGAACCTTGGTCAAGGCAACACCCTGCTGTGCCGTTACCGTATTCATCTGAACCGCAGCTTCCGCTTTTGGCGTGATACCTGCCTTATTCTCCATATAGCTTAGAATGGCATCATACTTAGGTGCCTCAGAACGGGCCTGAGAGATATATTCTTTGATACCCCAGCTTCCATACCAACTGTAAATTCTAGGCGCGCTGAATTGCACAAACAGCTTGCCACCTGCTTTCTCCCACTCTTTCAGGTACTTTTTATATAGCTCGCCCATACGGCGATCACGATTTGCCGCGTACAACAGTTTATTATTGCCGTCATCAGCTTTACGTGTGTTCCAATCCACTAAATGCTGTCCACCCTCATAGGCAAC